>JBLHMP010000037.1:0-35145 GCA_047623555.1 Granulosicoccus sp. | reverse complement strand
AAACCGCGCAAACAGGCCCCTTTCATGCATGCTTTGCATGCACTGCCGGCAGCGGGACACATGACTGCTTCTGACAAATGCACAAATCTGATCAAAAATGTCTTGCTATGCAGGAGCCATCCACACAAGCCATTGTCAGATTTGAAGCCGCCCAATCCGATAATTGATGCATTCGAATTTTCATCACTATTGAACAAATACGCCGCCCCCAGCGCCAGCCCGGCCCCGATGCCTGGCGTGTTAAACGGGATCGGGGCGAAAACAACAGAGCCGGTTTTGAACCCGCAGTCAGGGGCACTGTTGGCCTCATCAAGGGCTTCTTGCTGTTGTTCAATCAGGTTCGGCGCTGCTTGCACCATTGGCGCTGTACACAGCGCCAATGCAGCCAGAACAGCGATCGCCGGAATAATCCGGGCCGCATGTTCTGTGATCTTGCGCCGTGTGACATTTGGCATGGGCCTGACGTCCTGCATTAACCGGCTGCTGACAAAGGCCCGCAGGCTCTTGCGGTTGCTATTTGGCTGCTTCCTCAGCGGCCGTCTTGGCCTGATCAATCTGCTGAGCTGCCGCCGCCGTAGCCGCCGCTGTGATTTCCATCTTTTCGTCTTCGCTCAGATGATCAGCATGATCGAGACCGGGGATGGCAACGCGGACTTCGCGGCGGGCAAATTCGATGCCGTTGGCCGCAAATTCGCTGCGGACGCGATTATAGATTTCTTTGCGGATGGTAAATTGCGTCCCCGGTTTGGCCATGAATTTACCACGCATCACGATGCCAACATCGTCAAAATTCAACACGCCCTGGCTCTTGAACGGCTCAAGGAAATCATTTTTGTAAAGCGGATCTGCGGCCATTTCGGCACCGATTTTCTTAAAGATTTTTTTGACTTTGTTCGGATCGGTATCAAACGGTACGGTGAACATCAGCTTCATGATCACCCAGTCACGGCTAAAGTTGGTCAGCTTGGGAATTTCACCGTAGGGGATGGTGTGCACCAATCCACGGTGGTGACGCAGCTGCATCGACCGGATCGAGATCTTTTCGACCGTGCCCATGGTGCCTTCGACCTCGACATATTCGCCAACACGAAAGGCGTCATCAATCAGAAAGAACACACCCGATACCACATCGGACACCAGTTTTTGCGCGCCAAAACCAATGGCCAGACCAAGGATACCAGCACCAGCCAAAAGCGGCGTGGTGTCGATGCCAAGGCTGCCAAGTGCGAGCAGCGAAAAGATCACCACAATCGCCGACTTTGCCGAAATCAACGCCAGAGGTAGAACCGTGGTCAGACGCGATCCACCTGCGGCACCACCTTCGCCGCCTGCTTCTTCGGTGCTGGCGTCCCCAATGGTGGTTTGTTCTTTGGCCAAACGCCGGTTTACCCAAAGCGACACCAGCTCAAGTGCCAGATAGCCAATGGCCACGGTCAGGATGAATTGCATCAGGTGACCAGCAAAGTTACTGCCAACACCCGCCGCTGCAACGCTCTGCAGATTGATGTTCCAGGCGTTGGCAACAACGAGGACCACAAAGCCAGCAGCCAAAACCCGGCCAATGCGGATATAGCTACGTTTGGTGGATTGATAGGCCGCGAGGGCGACGGCGCCCTCACCTAGCATTGGCGGGGCCAGATGGCGCACAAGGCCACGGATCAACGTGTCAATTGCCGGGGCCAGCAGCAACCAGAGCATAGTTGTGTAATGCGGCGCTGATAACAGCGTACCACCTTTGCCGTAGCCGATAATAATAGAAACAACGACCCAGAGCACTGCCGAGACGCCGATGGCGAAATAGGGATAGGCCCGGGCGATTTTCTCGTCAAACTGGGTGCGGTCCGGATCGGTTCCGCGCATCATGCTGGTCAACCCTTCGCGGGCGGTCCAGGCGATGATGATGACATATAGATGCACGGCCCCGTTCAACCAGAATCCGATGCGGGTTTGGGTTGCTGACAGGCCGTTCATCGCATTGAATGTAACGACGAAGATGGTGAAGCCAGCCAGCAGCATCAGGCCAACAACATTACGGCTTAGGTAACGTGCCCATTTGTCGCTTACACTGACCAGTCGCAAATCAGCCCGCTGTGGGGCCAGAACAAAGCGGGCCAGGGCGGCGCCGATACGCGGGAACAATATCAACAGGGTCATGAAAGGGCCGGCAAACTGAATTTGCTGTGGGTCCATCATTGTGCGCGCCACAGTCCGGGCGGCGGCGAAAAAGGCAATCAGGCCAAGGATGTCCAGCAAAAACCGACGAAACAGGAACCTGACAACATCGAACAGGGATGACTCGTCGGTGCTGGGTTCATCACGCTGCCATTTGCGGGTCATAAAGTTGACGGCTTTTTCCGCAACCAGACCGGCCGCGATCGCCAGAGCGATATAGCCAAACAACATAAGCAATCCGGTATTTCCAAACGAGTTTGCAAAATTCGAAATCGCCATGCCTTCTTTGGAGATCAGATCTGGCAGGCCCTTTATCGCCGAGACGATCGGCATGTAAAACGCCACCCAAGTATTTTCAAGCCGGGTAACCATGCTGACGGATTGAACTGCGTCGGCTTGTGCCTGGGCTTTGGCGTCCAGCTGATCCAACAGCAATCCGCGCACCTGATCGTCTGACATGCGGGCCACCAGGGCCTGCACCGCTTGCGGTGTCAAAGGATCAGGCAACTCAACAGCGGTTGAGGTTGCAGCACCAGAGCCGGTTACCATTTGCATCTGGGCCTGAGCCGGAAGTGCGAATTGTAGAGCCAGGAAACCAAGTGCGAAAAACAAGCGGACAAAGGCGGGCATAATGTAATTTCCACGAATTAAAGTCGAATTTTGCGAAACCTTATCACGATATTGAGAGAATGCACGAAAAACCGCCGGGCCAATTCCACTCTAAGATGCAGTTCCCTAAATCGGCATTGTGGCCGGATGTAAAGGAAAGTTCCGCGCTACACTATGTAATTGCACGGTTTTGGGTGCATCTGAGCGGCAATTGAGCGGCGGCAAGGCCGGAAAAATTTGCGCAAAAAAAAGCCGAGCATAAAGCTCGGCCTAAGTCCAACAGGGAGGTGAAGGTATGTAAACCGAAGTTCCATTGCCTTCGATAACTGACTTGGGACTCGTTCCTTGACCGTTCAAGGGCAATGCCCACAACTTCGTCACAATGCCGGTATGCGCCAGGCGCATAGCTTATTTTGCCGCGCGTTGCCTAAGTTGCTTGCGATGTGTAATAATTTCTTCTTGCACGAAATCGCGGAACGCTGAAATGCGTTTTGAGTGACGCAATTCTTCGGGGTAGGCCAGAAAAACCGGCACATCTGCCGATTCGTATTCAGGCAATACGCGCACCAGTTCAGGGAAATCTTCGATCAGGTAATCGGGAAGCGCGCCGATACCCAAATCATGCAGAACCGCCTGCAGCACGCCAAAATAATTATTCACTGTCAGCAGCGAATGGGGGGCGTGGCTCATCAAGTCCTGCACCATCGTCGCCCCGGCGCTGACTTGGGCGGATTGGGGGTTCTGACAGATCAGACGGTGCTCGGATATTCCGCTGATTTCGGTTGGGGCGCCCATTTTGGTCAGGTAATCCCGCGTCGCATAGAGCTGCATTTGGATCGACATCAGCTTTTTGCGAATCAAATCGGCCTGCGATGGTTCCTTCATGCGGATGGCGACGTCAGCCTCGCGCATGGGCAGATCAAGCACCCGTTCCTCAAGCATCAGGTCGATATTGAGGTCTGGATATTTTTCAAACAATTTAGGCAGGCGCGGCGCCAGCCAAAGGGTGCCAAAGCCAAATGTGGTGGTGATCCGCAGGTCGCCAAACACTTCGTCATCGCTGTCGCGAATACGGGCGGCGGCGGAATCAAGTCGTTTGGCCATGGCGTTGGTTGCGTCAAACAGCAACTCGCCCTGTTCGGTCAGAATCAGCCCCCGCGCATGGCGGTGAAACAGCGTTGCATCGAGGCTTTCTTCGAGCGCGCGAACTTGGCGGCTGACGGCGGATTGCGATAAATGTAGCTTATCTCCGGCATGAGTCAGGCTGCCCGCATCGGCAACGGCGTGAAAGATTCTAAGTTTGTCCCAATCCATCTGGTAACTTTCGTATGATAAATATGTGCTTTACGACATGAACCCTAGCTATAGCATGTAACAGTGGCGACGCAGCGGAAAAGCAAAATATGACTGGTCAGGTCAGCATATGTGACCTATTATTGCCACATATTCGTGCAATACAAAGATGACGTGGGGAGACGCCAGATGAGTAAGCAGAAAATTTCGCTGAACGACAGGTTTGACCTGAGCAAGAAACAGGTGCTTTTGAACGGGACTCAGGCGCTCGTGCGTTTGATGCTGATACAGAAAGAACGCGATCGCGCGGCCGGGCATAATACTGCGGGTTTGGTCAGTGGCTATCGCGGCTCACCTTTGGGCACGGTTGATATGCAAATGCAGCGGGCCGAAAAGCTGCTCGTCGAGAACGACATTACCTTTCAACTGGGTTTGAACGAAGATCTGGCGGCGACGGCGCATTGGGGCGCCCAGCAGGCAGAACTGCGCGGCGAAGGCAAATTCGATGGTGTTTTTGGTCTGTGGTACGGCAAAGGCCCGGGTGTCGACCGCTCGGGCGACGTTGTGCGCCACGCCAACATGGCCGGGACCAGCCCGATGGGCGGCGTTGTTATGGCGATGGGCGATGATCACACCGGTGAATCAAGCACGGTATTGCACCAGTCCGAATGGGCGCTGATGGATGCCTATATGCCAATTGTCAGCCCCGCAGGTGTGCAGGAAATTCTAGACTACGGTATATATGGTGTCGCCCTAAGCCGGTTTTCTGGCCTGTGGGTGGGCCTGAAGACGATGAAAGACACGATTGAGGTGACATCAGTGGTCGACGGTGATCCACAGCGGATGCAACTGGTCACGCCCGAGTACGATATGCCCGAGGGTGGGTTGAACATTCGGCTGATTGATACCCCCACGGACCAAGAAGCCCGGTTAATGGATTACAAACGCTTTGCCGCCGAGGCGTTTTCAAATGCCAACAAGATGGACAAGCGGATGTGGGGCAAGCCGGGCGCCAAAATCGGTTTTGTCGCGGCGGGCAAAAACTGGCTGGACCTGCTTCACGCGCTGTCATTGCTGAACATTGATGAGGCCGAGGCCGAGCGTCTGGGCATCACCACCTATAAAATCGGCCAGACCTTTCCGCTTGATATGAAGGGGTTCAATGATTGGGCCGAAGGTTTGGACCTGATTGTTGTCGTTGAAGAAAAGCGCAAACTGATCGAGGTGCAGATCAAAGAGGCGATCTTTGATGATCGGCAAGGGCGGCGTGTTTGGGGTGGTTACAAAGGTGGCGGTGTTGGCCTGACCCGCGGCGAGGAATTATTCCCGTCGCGCGGCGCACTTGATCCGGTGATGATTGCCGAAAAGCTCGGCGGTATTTTGATCGACGAAGGCCGCAGCACCGATGGTCTCGCGGCGGCGATGACGGCGATGGACGATGCCCGTCGCGCCGATAACGCCGAAGACATCGCGGCGCGTCTGCCGTATTTCTGTTCCGGCTGTCCGCATAACACATCGACCAAAGTGCCCGAAGGATCGCGCGCCTATGCCGGCATCGGCTGTCATTTCATGGCTGGGTGGATGGATCGGTCAACCATTGGCTATACCCATATGGGCGGCGAGGGCGCCAACTGGATCGGCGAAGCGCCGTTTTCCACCACGCCGCATGTGTTTCAGAACCTGGGCGACGGCACCTATAACCATTCCGGCATTCAGGCGATCCGCGCGGCCGTGGCTGCGGGCACCAACATTACCTATAAAATCCTGTTCAATGACGCGGTGGCGATGACCGGCGGGCAGGGCAACGAGGGCGGGTTGTCAGCGCCGCGTATTGTTGCCGAACTGGCGGCGATAGGCATCGAGAACATCGCCATTGTCTATGACGAAAAAGAAGACGTTGATTTTAAGGCGTTCCCGTCCAATCTCAAAACCTATGAACGGGCGCATTTGATGAATGTGCAAAAGGATCTGGCCAAAACCTCCGGCGTGACGGCGATTGTCTATATTCAGACCTGTGCCGCCGAAAAACGCCGCCGTCGCAAACGCGGGTTGTTCCCTGATCCGGACCGCCGGGTGTTTATCAACACCGATATTTGCGAAGGCTGCGGTGATTGCGGCATCCAATCCAATTGCGTGTCGATTGTGCCGGTGGAAACCGAATTGGGCCGCAAACGGGCGATTGATCAATCGTCCTGCAACAAAGATTTCTCATGTGTCAAAGGCTTTTGCCCGTCGTTTGTGACGATTGAGGGCGCTGTTGTGCGCAAAGAGGCAACCACCGATCTGGTGTTGCCCGATCTGCCGATGCCGACCATTCCAACCATTAACGGCACCTATAACGTGGTAGTCACCGGGGTTGGTGGCACCGGCGTTGTCACCATCGGCGCATTGCTGGCGCAGGCGGCACAGCTTGACGGCAAAGGTGCCGGCATGATGGAAATGGCCGGTTTGGCGCAAAAGGGCGGTGCTGTGCATATTCATTGCCGCATTGCCAATGATCCCGACGATATCAGTGCCATACGGGTGGCCACGGGTGAGGCAGATGTGTTGATCGGCGGCGATCTGGTGGTGTCGGCGGGGGCCAAAACCCTGGGCCTGACGCGTGCCGGGCGCACCGGAGCGGTAGTGAACAGCCATGAGATCATCACCGGTGATTTCACCCGCGACACCGAATTTACCCTGCCGACAGAGCGAATGGAGCTGGCGCTTGAGGCGCGGATGAAGGGCGCGGTGTCTTTGTTTGATGCGTCCGAGCTTGCCAAGGCAACGCTGGGGGATTCGATCTTTTCCAACATGATGGTGTTTGGTGGGGCCTGGCAGCGCGGGTTGTTGCCGCTTAGCCTTGGGGCGATGCAACAGGCGATCACGTTGAACGGCACGGCGGTTGAACGCAATCTGCGCGCCTTTGATATTGGCCGTTGGGCGGTGCTGCATCCTGTTGAGGCCGCGGCGATCATTTCGCCCAATGTTGTGGAACTGCCCAAAACGCTGGACGAAAAAATCACGTTTCGTGCCGATCATTTGGTGGGCTATCAAAGCAAACGGCTGGCGAAACGCTATCGCAAACTGGTCGAAGCGATCGCGGACCCAACTGTGCGCGAGGCCGCCGCAAGGGGCTATCACAAGCTGCTGTCCTACAAGGATGAATACGAAGTTGCGCGCCTGTTGTTGACCACGCAAGAAAAGGCCACCGCCGAATTTGGCGGTGATTTCAAGATGTCGTTTCATCTGGCGCCACCTATTTTGGGCGGTACTGATCCCGATGGGCGGCCGAAAAAACGTGAATTTGGCCCGTGGATGGCGACCCCGCTGAAAATACTGAAAACCTTTAAGGGCTTGCGCGGCACGCCGTTGGATATCTTTGGTTACTCAGCCGAACGTAAAATGGAGCGCGCGTTGATCCGGCAATACGAATCGGACATGAAAAACGTTCTGGGCAAGGTCACGCCAGACACCCGTGACGCGGTCGCGGCGCTGGCGGCGTTGCCAATGGATGTTCGCGGGTTTGGTCCGGTGAAAACCGCCAATGAGATCAAAGCAGCGAAACGCCGCGAGGAGTTGTTGATGGCTATTCGCGATGGTGGGGCTGGGTTGGCCAAGGCTGCTGAATAGGCCGGGTGTGGTTTCCACAATCTTGGGACGTGTCAGAAAACGGTTACAGAACTGATATAGACGTGTTCCCAGATACCGGAGGATAATATGTCAGCGCATCGTCAGGTCGCCAGTGATATCAGCTATGCCAGCTCGGCCGCCACCAAAGGCGGGCGGGCGCTGATTCGGGTGATGGAAAACGCATCAGGTCGGTTGCGGCTGATCAAACGGGCGGATGGCTATCAGAATGACATTTCGCAGGGCCGTGATTTTTGGGCGGTGATGGCGGACCGTTATGGGCTGACGCTGGACGTGGTTGGCGGGTCGTTGAGCAATATCCCAAAGGACGGGCCGCTGATTGTCATTGCCAATCATCCCTACGGCATTCTGGACGGGTTGATGATGGGCCATATTCTGTCAAAGACTCGTGGTGATTTCAGGATTTTGGCAAATCATGTGTTTCGCGGTGATGAACGACTGAACCGCGCAATCCTGCCGATTTCGTTTGAAAACACCAAGGCGGCGCAGCTCTCCAATGTTGAAACCCGCAAATCTGCATTGAAGTATCTGGGCACGGGCGGCGCCATTGGCATTTTCCCCGGCGGCACTGTCAGCACAAGTGCGCGGGTGTTTTCACATCCGATGGACCCGGGGTGGCGTGGCTTTACCGCGCGGATGGTGGCGCGATCGGGGGCGAGTGTGGTGCCGGTGTTCTTTGATGGGCATACATCGCGGATATTTCAGATTGCGAGCCATGTGCATCCGACTTTGCGGCTTGGCCTGTTGATCAACGAGTTCAAGAAACGGCTGGATTGCCCGGTGCAGGTGGTGATTGGGGCGCCCATAAGGCGTGATATTTTGAACCCTTTGGCCAAAGAGCCCAAAGCGATGATGGATTTCCTGCGCAAAGCCACGTATGAGCTTTCTCCGACACCGCTGAAGTCGTATGACTATGGCTATGAGTTTGAGGACAGGCATCGCGCCTGAAGTGAGGCCTAAAAGGTATGGCAGTTGGCATTTTTGATTCGGGACTGGGCGGGCTGACCGTTCTGAACGCGGCGCAAACGCGGCTGCCGGATGTGGATTTCCTATATTTTGGCGACAACGCTCACGCACCTTACGGGGTGCGGGACGCGGATGACGTTTTTAACCTGACCCAAGCGGCGGTTGAGCACCTGTGGGATCGCGGTTGTGATCTGGTCATTCTGGCCTGTAACACCGCCAGTGCTGCGGCTTTGCGCCGGATGCAAGAGGGTGGTTTGCCTGTTGGTAAACGGGTGCTTGGGGTGTTTGTGCCGTTGATTGAGGCGCTGACCGAACGTCAATGGGGCGACAACAGCCCACCACGCGAAGTCGACGTGAAACATGTGGCATTATTTGCCACGCCTGCAACCGTAGCCAGCCGGGCATTCCAGCGGGAATTAGCGTTTCGTGCCATAGGGGTAGACGTCGAGGCGCAGGCATGTGGCGGGGTGGTGGATGCCATTGAAGAAGGCGATTTTATTCTGGCCGAGGCCCTGGTGCGCAGCCACGTGGATGCATTGCGGCGCAAGATGCCCGGTCCACAGGCGGCGATTTTGGGCTGTACGCATTATCCGTTGATGCAAGAGGCGTTTCAGGCGGCGTTGGGGGCGGATGTCAAAGTGTTCAGTCAGGCCGAATTGGTGGCTGAATCGCTGGCGGATTATCTAGGGCGTCATCCCAATATGTTGGGCACTGGTCAGGCCGGATTTGTGACCACCGGTGATGCTGGCCGGGTGAGCGACCGCGCCACACAGCTTTTGCGACGACAAATCATCTTTGAAGCGGTGTGATCGCGCCCAAAGCCCAAACCCATTACATGAACTTAGACGCAAAGAGGTCTGATATGACCCACAAAATCGCAATTCTTGGTGCCAGCGGATATACTGGTGCTGAACTGGTTCGGCTGTTGTCGGAACATCCCAATATGGACATTGTTGCCCTGTCAGGAGAACGCAAGGCTGGCATGACCATGACCCAGGTTTTCCCGCATTTGCGGCATCTGGACCTGCCGGTGCTGCGCAAGATCGCCGAGATTGATTTCTCGGGTGTTGATCTGTGTTTCTGCGCCTTGCCGCATAAAACCTCGCAAGAGGTCATTCGCGAGTTGCCTGCGGATCTGAAAATCGTTGACCTGAGTGCCGATTTTCGGCTGCGCGACCCCGTAGCCTATGAAAAATGGTACGGCAATCCACATGCGGCTTTGCAGCAGCAAAACGAGGCGGTCTATGGGCTGACCGAGTTTTATCGCGATGAACTCCGGTCGGCGCGGCTCGTCGCGGGAACTGGCTGTAATGCGGCGGCGGGGCAATTTGCGCTGCGTCCGTTGATTGCCGCCGGGGTGATTGATCTGGATGAAATCATTCTGGATTTGAAATGCGCGGTGTCTGGGGCCGGTCGGGCGTTGAAAGAAAACCTGCTGCATGCAGAGATAAGCGAAGGGTATGCAGCCTATGCAATTGGTGGCACGCATCGGCATTTAGGTGAGTTTGATCAAGAGTTTAGTGCTGTTGCCGGGCGGCCCGTTCGGGTGCAATTTACCCCACATCTGGTGCCAGCAAATCGCGGCATTCTGGCGACGACATATGTGCATGGCGATGCGGCGGTGATCCACGAGACGCTGGCCACGGCCTATCGCGATGAGCCGTTTTTACAGGTCCTACCGTTTGGCGAATCGCCAAGCACGCATCACGTGCGCGGATCGAATTTCTGCCATGTCGGTGTGGTTGCGGACCGAATTGAAGGTCGCGCAATTGTGATTGCGGCACTGGATAACCTGACAAAAGGTAGCAGTGGGCAGGCGTTGCAAAATGCCAATCTGATGTTAGGTGAAGATGAAACCATCGGCCTGATGATGGCCCCTTTGTTCCCATGAGGTAGCAACATGAAAAGCCTGAAGAAACAACGCCGTATCCAGATGATACTTGTTGCTGTTGTCGCGTTGTTTTTGGCGACCGGGTTGATTGGCTATGCCATGCGTGACGGTATTAACCTGTTTCGCGCGCCCAGTCAGGTTATGGCCGACCCTCCGGCCCCTATGGAGGTGTTTCGCCTTGGCGGGTTGGTTGAAGATGGAACATTGATACGCGGCAAAGGTAAAACCGTGACGTTTTCGGTGACCGATGGTGGGGCGACTGTGCCTGTGACATTTACCGGGGTGTTGCCGGATCTGTTTGCCGAAAATCAAGGTATGATTGGCACCGGAACTTACGCGAACGGTGTCTTTGAAGCCACTGAAATCCTTGCAAAACATGATGAGAATTACATGCCTTCCGAGGTTGTGGATGCGTTGAAAGAGCAAGGTATTTACCAAGACCCTGAAGGTAGCTGAACATCCTGCGGATGTGGCCTTTGGCGAGGATATTTTAGAACAAAAAAAGCTGGGGCGTACGCTTTGGTTGAAGGATATTAACCTATTCTGAGCAGTCTTTCCGTCAAATTTGAAGGGAAGCGTCATGCAAAATGTTCGCCAGATTGCCGAAGAGATTGTTGCCCGCGAAGGTGGGTTTGTGAATGATCCGGATGATCCCGGTGGGGCGACCAAATTTGGCGTTACTATTCATACGATGCGCCGATTGCGGATGGATCTGACCGATGATGGGCGGATTTCTGAGGCGGATGTGCGGGCATTAAGTCGGGCACAGGCGGTCGACATCTTTATCACCCATTATTTTGAGCGTCCGCGCATTGCCGAAATGCCGAGTGAGCTGCAGCCAAGCCTGTTTGATATGTATGTGAATGCCGGCGGGAATGCGGTGAAAATTCTGCAACGATTACTGCTGGATATGGGGTTTGATGTTGGTGTTGACGGCGCCATAGGGCCGCAAACCCTAGCTGCGGCGCGCAAGGCGGCAGAGCCTGGTGAGTTGGCGTTTCGGGATGCGTATGGAGTGGCGCGGCGCAATTACTATTTCCGGCTTGGCGATGGTCGGGTGGCCAGCCGCAAGTACGCAAGGACTCGGCGCGGTGGCAAAGGCGGTTGGATCACCCGGGCTGAGGCGTTTTTATCGACTAAATATCACCTGACATCGGCCGAATTTGACCGGAGGGTCGCAGCATGGGGATGATTTCCGAGTTTTTTGGGTTTCTGTTCGGCGGCGGGCGCAATGTGTTGCGAGACACTGCTGAGGTGTTTGTAGAAAACGCCGAGGCCGGGGCAAAACGGGCGGTTGAGCTGCGCGGCGGCGCGATGCAACAGTTTGGTGAGGAATTCGTGCTAGAAGGAAAGGGCAGATTTGACCGGTTCATGGATGGGCTTAACCGGGTGCCGCGTCCGGCTTTGGCGTTGGGCACGTTGGCGTTGTTTGGTGCTGCGATGGTTGATCCGCTGTGGTTTGCGGCACGGATGCAGGGGATTGCGTTGGTGCCGGAACCGTTGTGGTGGTTGTTGGGCGTTATTGTTTCGTTTTACTTTGGTGGGCGGCATCAGGTGAAAACGCAGGATTTTCAACGCGATATCGCGGCTAGCATGGCGCGGGCACCACAAGCGATGGTGAATATCGCCGTGTTAGAGCAGATGCGGGCGGACACGCCGGGGGCTGCTGATCCGGGAACAAATGCGCGGGACAGTGTGGCGGCTGTGTATCCGGAACAAAATCGAGCGCTTGAGGATTGGCAAGCAAAGTAGCGCCCCCGCGACAATGTGATCGCTGCGGAGGGCTGAAAACCATTGGCCCGGCCCTGTTGTGCAGCCTATATAGGTGGCATGGTTACAGAACTCGGACATTTCGCCCTCATCCTCGCCTTTATGGTGGCAATCGTACAGGCCATCGTGCCCATGATCGGGGCGCAAAAACGCTGGCCTGGCTGGATGGCCGTGGCGGAACCGGCCGCCACCGTGCAATTCCTGCTGACGGCGTTTGCCTTTGCCGCCCTGATGTACGCGTTTATCACCTCGGATTTCTCATTGCGGCTGGTGGTGATGAACAGCCATTCGGCAAAACCGCTGCTTTATAAGATCAGTGGGACCTGGGGCAATCACGAGGGCTCAATGCTTTTGTGGGTGCTGATCGTCACCCTGTTTGGCGCGACAGCCGCATGGTTTGGCAGTGGGTTGCCACCGACGCTCAAGGCGCGGGTTTTATCGGTGCAGTCGGCGATCGCTGTAGCGTTTTTCGGCTTTATTATATTCACGTCTAACCCTTTCTTACGGCTGGAAATTCCGCCTTTTGACGGGGAAGATCTGAACCCGCTTTTGCAGGACCCCGGGCTCGCGTTCCACCCGCCGTTTTTGTATCTCGGTTATGTCGGGCTGAGCATGTCGTATTCCTTTGCCGTGGCGGCGCTGATCGAGGGTCGCATTGATGCGGCCTGGGCGCGGTGGGTGCGGCCGTGGACGTTGGCGGCCTGGATATTCCTGACCATCGGCATCGCTTTGGGGTCGTGGTGGGCGTATTATGAGCTCGGCTGGGGCGGATTTTGGTTCTGGGATCCGGTTGAAAACGCGTCGTTTATGCCGTGGTTATTGGCGACGGCCTTGCTGCATTCCGCGATCGTGGTGGAAAAGCGGGAATCGCTGAAAAGCTGGACCATTTTGTTGGCGATTCTTGCCTTTGGTTTTTCGTTGATCGGTACGTTTATCGTGCGGTCAGGGTTGCTGACCTCGGTGCATGCCTTTGCCAACGATCCGGAACGCGGTGTGGTTATCCTGTCCATTTTGGCGCTGTTCACTGGTGGTGCGCTGCTGCTGTTTGCTATGCGCGCCGGTGTCATGGAGGCACGCGGCGTGTTTGGCGTGGTCAGTCGCGAAAGCGCGCTGGTGGCCAATAATGTACTGCTGGCGGTTGCCTGTTTCGTGGTTTTTGTTGGCACGATGTGGCCGCTGGTCGCTGAGATCTTCTTTGATCGAAAACTGAGCGTGGGGGCGCCGTTCTTTAACACCGCCTTTACGCCGTTCATGATATTGCTGGGCGCGATCATGCCTATTGGGGCTATGCTGCCGTGGAAACGCGGTCGTGTGGGCCGTGCAATATGGTCGTTGCGCTATGCGGCAATGTTGGCCGTGGCTGTGGCGGTGCTTGCTTGGGCTATACAAAGCGGGCGCAGCGGTTTGGGGCCGATTGCGTTGTTGCTCGGCTCGTGGGTCGTGTTTGGCGCGATTGTCGATCTGTGGTCACGCACCGGGCGCGGGGCGGGCCGATTGGGTCGTCTGATCAGGTTGCCACGTGCCGACTGGGGCAAGTCGGTGGCACATGCGGGGATGGGGGTTACCATTTTCGCGGTCACCGGGCTGACCGCATGGCAGCAAGAGGACATTCGCGTCGCCTATATGGGCCAACCATTTGAGGTTGGTAGCTATGAGCTGACATTGCAAAGTGTCGAACGCACTCAGGGGCCGAACTACTTTTCGACCACAGGTGAGGTGACACTGGCCAAAGGCGACAAGGTCTTGGCCGTTTTGCATCCGGAAAAACGGCTGTATCCGGTGGCCAAGATGCCAACCACCGAGGCCGCGATTGATTACCGGTTTCTGCGCGATGTTTATGTGGTCATTGGCGATCAACAGGATGATGGCGGCTGGACCATGCGGACCTATATCAAACCGTTTGTGAACTGGATTTGGGGCGGATGTTTGTTGATGGCCTTTGGCGGTTTTCTTAGCCTGAGCGACCGGCGATTCCGTATTGCCGCAGGGGCGCGTAAATCCAAGATGGTGCCTGCAGAATGAAACATCTGTTGGTGATCCTGTTGTTGCTGGGCAGCACGGCCTGGGCGGTTGAGCCTGAGGAAATGCTGGCCGATCCGTTGCTTGAGGCCCGCGCACAGGTGTTGGATCGTGAACTCCGCTGTGTTCAGTGCAGGTCCGAGGCGATTGCATCGTCCAATGCCGCATGGGCGTCAGACGCCCGCATTATGGTGCGCGAATTGGTTAACGAGGGTGCGACCAACGATGAGGTCAAAGCGTTCTTTGTGGCGCGCTACGGAGAAGTGGTGCTGATGCAGCCTAACGGGCAGGGCGGCAATGTGCTGCTCTGGGCGGCAGGGCCGCTGATGTTGTTACTGGCAGGCCTTATGGGCTGGTTTTATGTACGCGGACGATCGCGGGCAACCGTGGCGCAGGACCGGGATTTAAGTGAACAAGAACAGGACCGGTTGCGCCAAATTATGGACGAGTGACGCGCCGTCTCTCTTTTTATTGGCGCACAGTCTGCGCAAAGTTGGCGCACATACTTAACGCGATGAGGTTGGCATGGACTATCAGACAATTACCCTGAACATCACGGACGGCGTGGGCATTCTGACGTTGAATCGCCCCGATAAAATGAATTCGCTGACCACGCAGATGCGGGCCGAAATTACCTATGCCATGAAGGATGCGGCCAAAACCGCGCGGGTGATTGTGATGACCGGAGCGGGGGGCGCGTTTTGCACCGGGCAGGATCTTGGCGATGGGGTTGACCCAACCAAGCTTGATCTGGAACGGACGTTGCGCGACGAATATATGCCGATGCTTGAGGCGATTTACGATTGCCCGGTGCCGACAATTTCAGCTGTGAATGGACCGGCTGCCGGGGCAGGTGCCAATCTGGCGCTGGCCGCAGATGTGGTGATCGCCACTGAATCCGCCTATTTCATGCAGGCATTTACTCGTATCGGCCTAATGCCTGACGCTGGTGGAACATGGTTTCTGCCACGTCAGATGGGCATGGCCAAGGCGATGGGTGCGGCGCTGTTTGCCGACCGGATCAGCGCCCGACAGGCAGATGAGATGGGCATGATTTGGGAAGCAGTCGGGGACGATGCGTTTGACGTGCATTGGCGCAAACGCGCGGCGCATCTGGCAGCAGGGCCAACTGTGGCGTACCGCGCGGTTAAGGATTCAATTCGCGGCACCTATGGCAACACGCTGGACGAGCAACTGGCGCTTGAGGCGCAGTTGCAAGGCCAGTGCGGCAAAACCCGTGATTTTCAAGAGGGCGTTGTTTCGTTTATGGAAAAGCGCCCGGCGAAATACGAAGGCCGCTAACCAGGTCTCGCCCGCTATCAGGCGGGCGGAACAAACCGCGCAAAGACGTTGATGTCGCTGACGTTCAGTTCCATTGAATTAATTACCGAAACCGCTTTGCCATCGGCAAATAGCGTTTGCGTGCCATCACCATTGTCAACAAGGTTCAGGGCGGGCTGTTCGGTGCCTTCGTCGTGAACATACACCAGCAGGTCTTCGTCTACATCGAAATCAGTGATAGTCGCCGTTTCATCGCCCTCTCCGTCCATCAAAAAGAACTCATCGTTACCTTCGCCGCCCGTTGCTATGTCACCATCATTTATGAACAAATAGTCAATGCCGCCCCCCCCGTCCAATGTGTCCTGATACCCATCATCTTCACGATTTAGAAATACGGGGCGAAAAAAATCAGGATAGCCTTCGTCTTCAAGATTGCTCACGCTTTGACTGAATTCTTCGTCCGTCAGAGATTTTTCGAATGCCTGACCACCAAATAATTCGTCGCTACCGTCTCCGCCCGTCAGGCTGTCGGCACCCGAATTTCCGATCAGATAGTCACGCCCATCGCCACCTTCCAACGTGTCATCACCATCGCCACCATGCAGAATATCACCCTGGGCGTCTCCGATAAGATGATCATCTCCGGAACCACCGGACAATATGTCTGCGCCAAGGCCGCCGCGTTCAAAATCATCACCTTCGCCGCCAATTAGGTAATCATTGCCTTCGTTGCCAAACAAACGGTCATCGCCGTCTTCTCCGGCGACTGTATCGCTACCGTCATTGGCAAAGTAGGTGTCATCGCTGCTGGTCCCGATCAGGACATCGTCGCCTTCGGTCGCGGCCTCAGATGCAACCCCCCAGGGGGTTAGCCCATTCTCGTCAACCAGTTCTTCATCTGGGATGAGTGTTTGTTCATCAGCGGTTGTATCGTCATCGTCATCATTGATGATGACCATCGCGGCCACAAAGGCCATCGCAGCAAAAGCAATTAACATGGTAAATCGATTCCCATTAACGTGTCTAATTAACCAGAAATGATCTACCGGGGTTTGTCAAATCGAAGTCATTTACTGTTTCCAAGCCGCAATCAAAGGTTTGGAACCCCATCCATTGTTCGAAAAAAAAACGCCCCGCCCCCTTAACAGGTGCGAGGCGCATAATTTTTCGGTGGAATTCGAATTAGCGGTTTTCGATATCCACATAGTCCCGGGCAGTTTCGCCAAGATACAATTGACGTGGGCGGCCAATTTTATTCTGTGGATCGGCGATCATTTCTTTCCACTGCGAAATCCAGCCAACGGTACGGGCCGTTGCAAAGATTGCGGTGAACATCGACGTTGGAAAGCCCATCGCCTCAAGAATAATACCGGAATAGAAATCCACATTCGGGAACAGCTTTTTCTCGGCAAAATACGGATCAGCCAGCGCCTGTTTCTCAAGCTCTTTTGCGACTTGCAGGATTGGATTGTTGTCCACGCCCAGCAATTCCAGAACTTCGTCTGCCGACTGTTTCATCACCTTGGCGCGCGGGTCAAAGTTTTTGTAAACCCGATGGCCAAAGCCCATGAGACGGAACGGATCGTTCTTGTCTTTGGCGCGGGCGATGAATTCAGGGATGCGATCAACCGTGCCGATTTCGTTGAGCATTTCCAGACAGGCCTGATTGGCGCCGCCATGTGCAGGGCCCCAAAGACAGGCAATACCGGCCGCAATACAGGCAAACGGATTGGCACCCGAGGACGATGCCAAACGCACGGTTGAGGTCGATGCGTTCTGTTCGTGATCCGCATGCAGCGTGAAAATCCGGTCCATGGCACGGGCCAAAATCGGGTTCACTTCGTAGTCTTCGGCCGGAACCGCAAAACACATGCGCAGGAAGTTGGACGCATAATCCAGATCATTGCGCGGTGCCACAAACGGCTGACCAATGGTGTATTTATAGGCCATCGCTGCGATCGTCGGCATCTTGGCAATGAGCCGGATCGACGCGACTTCCCGCTGCCAAGGGTCCGTAATGTCGGTGCTGTCATGGTAAAACGCTGACAGGGCCCCAACAACGCCGACCATGATCGCCATGGGCGGTGCATCGCGGCGGAATCCGCGGAACAGATAGGTCATCTGTTCATGCAGCATTGTATGGCGGGTCACCCGCGTTTCAAAATCTTCTAGCTGCTCGGCCGAGGGCAGTTCGCCGTACAGAAGCAGATAACAGACCTCTAGATAATGCGATTTCCCGGCCAGTTGGTCGATTGGATAACCCCGGTGCAGTAATTCGCCTTTGTCACCGTCGATAAAGGTAATGGTGCTGTCACAGCTCGCAGTCGAGGTGAAGCCAGGATCATAGGTAAACACGCCGGCCTGCGCATATAACTTGCGAATATCAACAACATCGGGTCCGGCGGTGGGTGAAAAAACCGGCAACTCGTAGCTTTCGCCATTCAGGCTTAACGTCGCTGTTTTCTTGGTATCTGTCATAGTCATCCCTTTCTTATGTCCGATCTTAGCAGTCGTTTCCTGCGCCATCCTGTTGGATGGGAGCCGAAAAACGTCCCCTTTGGGTCGGTCGTATCTTTGCAATGTTACCCAATTATGAAGATCGGGTTCAGCCTGCTGTGTCTGCCAGTCGGGCCAGCGTTTCTTCGCGCCCCAATGCTAGCATCATGTCATAGACCGAAGGTGTCACAGCCCGGCCTGCTAGGGCGGCGCGCAGTGGTCCGGCCAGTTTGCCGAACTTGGTGCCTTGCGCTTCTGCAAATGCCCCCAGAACCTCCTCCAGTTCATTACGAGACCACCTAACATTTTGCAACTGCGGCGTCAATTCCGACAGTATACGACGGGATACATCATCAAGGGATTTTGCCGCCTTTTCGTCTGGCGCAACGGGGCGCGAAATTAGCGCAAAATGAGCCTTTTCAAGCAGTTCTGGCAATGTTTTGGCCCGTTCTTTGATGCAATGCATCGCCCGCTCTAATGCGGTCTCCTGATCTGTTGTCAGTGCAGGCAGGTTTGCTGCCGCTAGGTAACTCACGATTTCACGCCGCAACGCAGCGTCATCCGTGATCGCAATATGCTGCCCACAGAGGTTTTCCAGCTTTTTCAGGTCAAACCGCGCCGGGCTTTTGCCGATTCCACCCAGATCAAACCAGTCGAGCGCCTGTGCATCGGTAAAAAATTCGTCATTGCCATGCGACCAACCCAAACGCGTCAGATAATTGCGCATGCCTGACGCAGGATAGCCCATCGCCTGATATTCCTGCGCGCCCAATGCGCCGTGGCGTTTGCTTAGTTTTTTGCCGTCTGGCCCGTGGATCAGCGGGATATGTGCCCAGGTCGGCACGTCCCACCCCATGGCATCATAGATCGTCATCTGCCGCGCCGCGTTGTTCAGATGGTCATCGCCCCGGATCACATGGGTGACGCCCATATCATGATCATCCACAACAACGGCGAGCATGTAAACCGGCGTGCCATCACTGCGCAGCAACACCATATCATCCAGTTGCGCATTGCTGATGGTGACATCGCCCTGCACCTGATCGCGGATCACCGTCTGCCCATCCTGCGGTGCCTTGATGCGGATCACAAATGGCGCGTCTGGCTGGGATGCGGCATCAGCATCGCGCCAAGGCGAGCGAAACAGCGTGCTGCGCCCCTCGGCACGCGCTGTTTCGCGGAATGCGGCAATTTCATCCTGCGATGAGAAACATTTATAGGCCTTGCCCTCGGCCAACAGTTGATGCGCCACCTCGGCGTGCCGGTCTGCGGCCTCAAACTGGCTGATGACATCACCGTCATGGTCCAGTCCGAGCCACGCCATGCCCTCAAGAATCGCTGCTGTTGCTTCGGGGGTTGACCGATTGCGGTCGGTGTCCTCGATCCGCAGCAGGAATTTGCCGCCACGACCACGGGCATAAAGCCAGTTGAACAATGCGGTACGGGCACCGCCAATATGCAGAAAGCCAGTGGGGGACGGGGCAAAACGGGTGACGACAGCGTCAGACATAAGGAATTTACCTTTTGGTAACCATGTGGGGGATAGAATTTGGCACGTTTTAGCGAGCCGGACGGCAGGGGGCAAGCATAGGTGTCATTGCGGCCATAGATCGGGTGTTACTGGAACAGCGCGGACATTTGTTCGCCTGGGCCCCGGTTTGCATGGCCTGTGGTATAGGTTGGTATTTTCTGCTGCGGACAGAACCGGATTGGCGGATCTATAGTGTCGCCCTTGGAGTCGGGGCGGTTTGTGCGGTTGCGGCCCTGCGCTGGCCAGGGGGCTGGTCAGCGCTTGGATGGGCGGTGGCGTTGTTGGCGGTGGGCTTTGGCCTTGCTGGTTTGCGCGCCCACAGCGTATCCGCCCCGGTGCTTAGTTGGCGATATTACGGCCCCGTTGAGGGGCGCATTGTGGCGCTGGATCGGTCGTCTTCGGATGCGGTTCGCATGACATTAGACCGCGTTGTGCTGCGCGATGTGCGGCCCAGCCGGACGCCGGATCGGGTGCGGCTGTCGTTGCATGGGCCTCCTGCCAAATTGAAACCGGGGCAGCGGGTTATGACCACCGGGCATCTTTCACCGCCGCAAGGGCCGGTTGAGCCGGGCGGCTTTGATTTTCGACAATACGCATGGTTTCAAGAGCTTGGCGCCATTGGCTATACCCGCAACCCGGTGATGACAGTTGCCCTGGCGGTGGATGGTATCGCCGGATTGCGGGTGTTTGCGCTGCGCATGGCGGCCTCGGCGCGCATTCAAAAAATGTTGCCGGGCGATGTTGGCGGTTTTGCCGCCGCCGTTACCACCGGTGATCGAAGCGGGATGAGCCAGGATGCGCTGAACGCCCTGCGTGCCAGCAATTTGGCGCATTTGCTGGCCATTTCCGGGCTGCATATGGGGCTGTTGGCGGGCTTTGTGTTCGGGGTGTTGCGGGTGATGTTGGTGCTCATCCCGTCCGTAGGTTTGCGCATTCCGGTTAAGAAAATTTCCGCAGTTGGCGCGTTGCTGGCGGCGGCTGGCTATCTGGCCCTGTCCGGCGGCAACGTCGCCACCGAACGCGCCTTTGTTATGGTTGCGGTGGTGCTCTGCGCGGTTTTGGTTGATCGGCGGGCGTTGTCTTTGCGCGCAGTGGCAATCGCGGCGTTGATCGTATTAACCTTGCGACCCGAGGCCTTGATGGGGCCGGGGTTCCAGATGTCATTCGCCGCGACAACCGCTTTGGTGGCGGTGTTTGGTTTTTTGCGCGATGGCCGCATCAGTATGGGCCCCAACTGGCTAAAACCGGTCATGGGCGTGGTGATTTCCTCGGCTGTGGCGGGGGCGGCGACGGCTCCTGTGGGGGCGGCGCATTTCAACACATTGTCGCAATATGGCCTGATCGCCAACCTGTTGTCAGTGCCGTTGATGGGCATCCTGGTGATCCCGGCGGCGGTTGTTGCGGCCTGCCTCGCACCCTTTGGCCTAGAAGGATTACCGTTGCAGGCCATGGGGTTAGGGCTGCGCTGGATATTAGGCGTGGCGCATTGGGTGGCCGGAATAGAGGGCGCCCAGCGTCATGTGGTTAGCCCAGGGCCATGGGTGTTGCCGGTTCTGGCGCTGGGATTATTATGGGTGATATTGTGGCAAGGTAGGGCGCGTTGGGTCGGGTTTTTACCGGCAATTACGGCCTTTTGGATGTGGGCCGAGGCCGAGCGTCCTGCGGTTCTAATCGCCGATACTGGCGGGCTGGTTGGGGTTTTGACCGATCAGGGCCGCGCGCTGAGTAAACCCAAGAGCAATGGGTTTGTTGCCAAAGTCTGGCTTGAAAACGACGGCGATGGTGTGTTGCAGGACAAGGCGGCACAACGTTGGCCCGAGGATCAGGGCAAAATTCGGGTGATACAGGTGGGATCAGCCGAAATTGTACATCTGACCGGAAAACGCGCGGCTGCCGGGTTTCACGATTGCAAACCGGGGCAGGTGGTGATTTCGGCGGTCGAGTTAAAGTTGACCGGTCCCTGCGATCTGTATGACCCCAAGCGTTTGCGCCAAACTGGCAGTCTGGCAGTTCGTGATGGCAAAATCCTGACCGCCAAATCCGTGTCGGGCGACCGGATTTGGAATACAACCCCAGCACGCCGCCGCACACAAAGGGCGTTGTCGGATCAATAGGTGCGGATCAGCCCAACTAGACGGCCCTGAACTTTGACCTGATCCTGCGGATAAACCCGCGTTTCATAGGCTGGATTAGCGGCCTCTAGCGCAATTGCGCTGCCCCGGCGCATAAACCGTTTCAGCGTTGCTTCGTGGTCCTTAACCAATGCCACAACGATGTCTCCGGTATCGGCGACCGCCGTTTCGCGGATCACCACCACATCGCCATCATTGATTCCGGCGTCGATCATCGAGTCGCCTTTAACCTCAAGCGCGTAATGTTCGCCCGAAGACGACAGCATCTGCGCAGGCACGGCAACCTGATGCGAAACCTGGCTGATCGCCTCAATTGGGACACCAGCAGCGATGCGGCCCATCACCGGCAGTTCAACCGCATGAACCACCACGGTTTCGGCGTTACGCGGTACTGAATCAGGGCGGTCGCCGTCAATTAAACGCGGCACAAATCCAACTGTTGGCGCGCCTCCTAGGCTTTCAGGGAGGCGCACAATTTCGATGGCGCGGGCCCGATGGGCAAGTCGGCGAATAAAGCCTCGTTCTTCAAGAGCAGTGATCAAACGGTGAATGCCCGATTTGCTGCGCAAATCCAACGCAACCTTCATTTCGTCAAAACTCGGCGGGACTCCGTCGCGTTTCACCCGTTTTTGAATAAATTCCAACAAATCCAGCTGCTTCTTGGTCAACATTGGCCATTCCTCAATCACATGCGTTCCTGTTTGTTCTATGCATGTTCTTGTTTTGTGTCAACGTTATTTCACGACTTGCCTACAATTTAAGATAGCTTACCTTATCACCTTTAGGGCGTTTGGGATCATGTGGCGGGCGGACCAAAAGAGCATTCGCCTGCGCCAAAACGGTCAAAAGTGAGCTGTCCTGATTGTCAAACACAGTCACAAATCCATCCTCGATCACCGCGCGCATATAGTGTTGACGCGGCCCATTTTGCCCCAGATCGGCGGTCAATGCCGCCTGTTGCAATGGCTGTTGTTGTGATCCTAATCCTTGCATGGCGCGGATCATTGGTAGGATGAACAAATAGCCGCAAACCATTGCAGACACAGGATTTCCAGGTAACCCAACTGTCGCGGCGCCGTGCAATTTTCCGGCCATCAGTGGTTTGCCCGGACGCATCGCGACCTTGTAAAACGCACGATCCATGCCTAGATCGCCGACGACCTGACCGACCAGATCATGATCGCCAACCGACGCACCACCAATGGTGATCACAAGATCGGCGCCGGCGGCCATCGCAAATGCCGTGCGCAGGGACGAAACGGTATCGCGGGCGATCGGCAGAAGACGCGCAATTGCGCCATTGGATTCCAGCATCGCCTTGAGACCAAAGGTATTTGAGGCAATGATCTGATCCGGCCCTGGCGTTTCTCCGGGCATCACCAACTCATCCCCGGTCGAAATCAACGCGACCACAGGTTTGCGCGTGACCGTCACGATTGGCACGTTCATAGACGCGATAAGTGCGACGTCCTGCGGGGTTAGGACGCGCGGCGCTTTCAGCGTCGTTCCGATGCTAAAATCACCACCCGCAGGGCGGATATTATTGCGATCACCGGGGTCGTCGGCGATGGTCATGATGTCGCCAGTGCGGGTGGTATCTTCTTGAATAACAATGAAATCAATGCCTTCTGGCACCGGCGCGCCAGTGAAGATGCGCACAGCCTGTCCGGCTCTGATGGGCCCGTTGAAGGCATGCCCCGCCGCTGCTTCGCCGATCACCTTGAACATGGCGTGACGTTCAACCTCAACCGATTTGACGGCATATCCATCCATGGATGAGGCCGCAAAGGGCGGTTGGTTGCGCGTGGCAACCACGTCTTCGGCCAAGACACGACCGACCGCTTTGGTGAGGGGGACAGTTTCAGACGATAGCGGCTGAACCAGACCAAATAGATGGTTTTGGGCTTGTGAAACTGATATCATGACGCCTCATAACGCCCTGATTTACCACCATCTTTTAGCATTACCTGAATGCCGCCAATTTGCATGGCCTTATCCACGGCTTTGGTCATGTCATAGACCGTCAGGGCGGCGATGCTGACGGCTGTCAGCGCCTCCATCTCAACTCCTGTCTGACCGGTGGTTTTGACTGTGGCGGTGATCTGCACGCCGGGCAAATCCGGATCAAGCGTCAGGTCGACGGCAACTTTGGTCACCGGCAAGGGATGACAGAGCGGGATCAGGTCGGGGGTTTTCTTGGCGCCCATGATGCCTGCAAGACGGGCAACACCCAAAACATCACCCTTTTTGGCGCGACCTTCGCTAATGATATCAAAGGTTTCACGCGCCATCTCGATGTAACCTGCGGCGATCGCAACACGCGATGTAACCGCCTTGTCCGACACGTCCACCATATGCGCATCACCCTGCGCGTCAAAATGAGTAAGTGGCATCACATCACTCCTGGCATTAGGGGGTTGTGCAACAAGGAACTGGTCGCGGCGGCAACATTGTCTTGTCGCATCAGGCTTTCACCAATCAGAAAGGCGCGTGTTCCGTAACGGGCAATTTCTGCCAGATCCGCAGGGGTGCTTAGCCCGCTCTCGCTGACAATGGTGCAATCCTCGGCGACCATTTTACTAAGCCGTTTTGTGGTGTCCAAAGACGTCTCAAACGTGTTGAGATCACGATTATTGATGCCTATTAGCGTGCTTTTTAGGTCGGTCGCGCGCTGTAGTTCGGCCTCGTTATGGACCTCGACCAACACGTCCATGCCCCAGCCAAATGCGGCATCCTCAAGGTCGCGGGCCTGTTCGTCGGTCACTGTGGCCATGATGATCAGGATGCAATCGGCGCCCATGCTGCGGGCCTCGGCGACCTGATAGGTGTCATACATGAAATCCTTGCGCAAAACCGGTAGGTTACAGGCGGCGCGGGCCTCGACCAAATAGGATTTGGCGCCTTGAAAACTGGGTGTATCCGTTAGCACCGACAGACAGGTTGCGCTCCCCTCGGCGTAGGCGCGGGCCAGTGCGGGTGGATCAAAGACTGGGCGGATCAAGCCTTTGGAAGGGCTGGCTTTTTTGATCTCAGCGATAAGCCCATAGCCGGTCAGGCTGGCATGGCGCAGGGCGTTGGCAAAGCCGCGTACAGGGGGCGCATTGCGGGCGTCTGCCTCGACCTCGCCCATGGGTTTTGCGGCTTTGTCAGCGGCGATCTCTTTGAGCTTGTAGGCCCTGATCTTGTCGAGAATGGTGCCGGTCATGTGGTCTCCTGTCCAGCCCAGTCAATTGGGGCTTGGCCGCGGCCTTGCAGCCAGCTGTTTATGGTCGAAAAAGGTTTGCTGCTAAAAAAGCCGCGATGCACCGAAAGCGGTGAGGGATGGGCGGTTTCTATGCGCAAATGGTTTGGGTTCTGCAGGCGTTTGCCAAAGGCCTGAGCATGATTGCCCCATAAAACAAGGGCGCGTGGCGCGGCGTCTAGGCGGTCCAGTATTTCGTCGATCAAGCTGCGCCAACCGATGGATTTATGGGCACTGGCTTTGCCTTGTGGTACCGACAGGGCGGTGTTGAGCAGCAAAACCCCCCAATCTGACAGTTCAGTTTGGTTGCGGGTTTGATCAAGATCAGTCTGTAACTCTTTGAGGATGTTTCCTAAACTATCCAAACGTCCACCAAAATTTTGTGGGATGGAAAACGCCAACCCATCAGCCTTGCCCGGCGTATGATAGGGGTCCTGGCCCAATATCAGAACCCGTGTGTCGGCCAGTTGCGTGCGCTCAAGGGCGGCAAATATTCGATCGGGTGCCGGGTAAACCGGGTCATTTGCCAAAGAAAGTTTCTGTTCGATTGCAGGCAGATCCGTTTGAAAAAACGCCAGATCCGCCCAATCGCCCAGCCGGGACAGGTCCATCTATGCGGCCCCTTGCGTGGTGATCCGGGCAACGGTGGTGATTTTTTCGCGCGCGGCGCCGTTGTCGATGCTTTCTGTGGCCATGGCGACACCTTCGCGCAGGTCCGATGCGGCATCGGCCAGAACCAAGGCTGCCGCGGAATTAAGCAATACTGCATCGCGGTAGGCGGACTTTTCTCCATCCAGCAAGGCATTAAAAGAAAAGGCATTTTCTTCGGGTGTGCCGCCGACAATATCCTCAAACGGATGCACAGGCAGGCCGATATCTTCGGGATGTAGTTCAATATCGGTGACTTTTCCATCCGCCAGTGCCGCAATCCAGCTGACACCGGTAATGGTCAGCTCATCGGTGCCATCGCTACCATGCACCAACCACGCCTTGTCAGAGCCAAGCTTCAGCAATGTTTCCGCCATGGGCCGGATCAGATCACGCGAAAACGCTCCGGTGAGTTGGCGTTTTACGCCAGCCGGGTTGGTCAAGGGGCCAAGAATGTTGAAAATGGTACGGGTGCCAAGCTCGCTTCGGGTTGGCATGACATGGGCGGTTGCCGGATGATGCATCGGCGCCATCATGAAACCGATACCGGCCTCATTCAGTGATTTTTCAACCACTTGCGGGCCGACCATTACCTTGATTCCCATTTGCCCAAGCGCGTCAGCCGCGCCGGATTTTGACGATAGGTTGCGATTGCCATGCTTGGCGACGATGACGCCAGCGCCGGCCACAACAAAGGCCGTGGCGGTCGAGATGTTTAGCGTGCCCTTGCCATCACCACCGGTGCCAACGATGTCCATTGCGCCCTCCGGGGCCTTTACCGGAATACATTTGGCCCGCATCACAGCGGCAGCCGCGGCATATTCATCGACGGTTTCGCCACGCGCGCGCATGGCCATCAGCAGGCCACCGATCTGGCTGGGGGTGGCTTCGCCCTCAAACAGGATGCCAAAGGCCTGTTCGGCCTCGGATCGCGATAGCGGACGCTCTGCTGCCGAGCCGATCAGGGATTTTAGCGCTTCACTCATGCGGGCACTTTCATGTCATTCAGGAAATTTTGTAGCAGGGCGTGGCCATGCTCGGACGCGATGGATTCAGGGTGAAACTGAATGCCGTGGATCGGCAGTTCGCGGTGTTGCAGGCCCATGATGGTGCCATCATCCAACTCTGCTGTGACGGTCAGGCAGTCGGGCAGGCTGGCGCGTTCAACGATCAGCGAATGATAGCGGGTGGCGTTAAACGGCGTTGGCACGTCGGCGAACAGGCCAGACCCGATGTGATGCATCTGCCCTAACTTGCCATGCACGATCTCGTGGCAGCGCGTCACCTTGCCGCCAAAGGCCTGACCAATGGTCTGATGTCCAAGGCAAACGCCAAGCAACGGTGTTCCTGCCTCGGCGGCGGCCGCCGTCAGATCCAGGCAAATACCGGCCTGATCCGGGTCACAAGGGCCGGGGGACAGCACGATTCCGGCGGGGTTCATCGCCATCGCCTGTTGCACATCCAGCGCATCATTGCGCCGGATTACTACATCAGCCCCCAACTCTGCAAGATAGTGGACAAGATTGTAGGTAAACGAGTCATAATTGTCGATCAGCAGAAGCATTGGGATTTCAGTTACTTTAAGGTGGAGACAAGGGCATTGGTCGCATATTAGTGGTTACGACATATTTGGTCAGGGTTGGGCACAGCGTCAAGAGCGCATGGTTTCACCCAAAGAACCACAGGCAAAACCGCGCAAACGGGGCTGTTGTGTGAATATTTGCCCATTGTGTGGGCACAGAAGAGAGGCTTAGGCGGAAATGCGTGGATTTTTTTTCGGATTAGTGTGGGGATCCATCGTGATTGCTGTGGTCGCGGCGATGGTTTCGTTGCTGGCGCCTTTGCCTTCGGGGCCGGATGTGCGCAGCAATACGCCACGCGGGTCCAGCCAGTCCGCCGAACCGGGCGCTGATAGCGGCGTGGGCCGGGCCGGGGTGGATGCCGATCTGGTCAACGCGGCTCCGACGCTTCCGGGGACAAGTGACACGGCGGACAATCTGGCCTCGATGAAGGGCGCCGATACTGATTCTGGCGCGCGTCCTGTGGTGGGTGGCGATTCTACGCTGACCGATCCGGCTGATGGCGACACCACTCTGGTTGAGACCGGCACCGCGACCACGCAACCTGCTGCGACGGCCACTCCGGGGGCTCCGGGGCAGGGCACAGGCGCGCCGGATGATCTCGGCTCGGTTGCGCAGGCGCCTGCAAGCGCGCCGGAAATTGACAGCAACGCCGGAACATTGACCGGGCCGATAGGCTCCGAAACCGGCGCAAATCTAGAGGTGAACAGTGACACGCCGGTTGCCACATCGGTTCAGGGAACCGCGCCCAGCGCACCGCAGGGCGAGACGCAACTGGCGCTGTCCACCGAACCGGCGCAACCGGTTGTTCCAACCGTCTCTGAGGGCGGATCTGGTTTTGGCACCGACGCTCCGACCGAGAAAACTGTTGATCCCGCGGCCAATGACGTCGCCGCCGAGAGCACCGAGCCGCAAAAAACTGCATTGCCACAGGCCGGCTCTGATGAATCGAGCAATGGCCCAAGCATCGGCACACCGGTGGTTCCTTTGACAGAACGCAACTCTGCGCCGGTCGAGTCCTCTGAGGCCGCGACTGTCCCGCCGATTGTTATGTACAGCGAACCGTTCAGTAATCCGGACAACAAACCGATGATGTCGATCATCCTGATTGATGATGACGCGTCTATTGGCGTCGAGGCGCTGGCGAATTTCCCACAACCGTTGACCATGGCCATTGACCCATCCGCCCCAGACGCTGCTGAGAAAATGGCCCGTCACCGCGCCGCCGGATTTGAAGTGGTCAGCCTGATTGATCTGCCCAAAGGCGCAACCGCGCAAGACGCAGAGGTAACATTGGCTGCCAGCTTTGCTGCAATGCCCCAAGTGGTTGCGGTACTCGAAGGCCCAAACAGCGGCATTCAGGGCAATCGTAGCCTTGCCGATCAGGTCAGCGCCATCGTCGACAGCACGGGGCATGGACTGGTCATGCAGGATAACGGGCTGAATACGGTCTTTAAACTGGCTGCGCGGGCGGGCATCCCTGCAGGCGTGGTGTTTCGCGATTTCGATGGTGCCGGGCAAAGTGGCGCAGTGATACGGCGGTTTCTGGATCAGGCGGCGTTTCGTGCCGGGCAGGACGGGGCGGTCATCATGCTGGGCCGGGTGCGCCCTGATACGGTCAGCGCTTTGTTGTTGTGGGCCCTACAGGACCGTGCCTCACGAGTGGCGCTGGCGCCAATCTCGGCTGTGTTGAATAGTGATGAGGCGCAGTAAAGACAACGCACCAGACACAGGTTTAAAGCGTCAAACATTGGTTGAAAACGGCGGCTTAAACGACACGGGCCGGGAAATTTCAAATTCCCCGGCCCGTTTTTTTGATTGGTATGGCGATTTGCCTAGAAGGTTTTCCTAGAACTCGCGATCATCCGATTGCCAGGGCTTGGCAATATTGCCAAAGCGGGTGAACTGCCCCTCAAAGCTCAGGTCGATTGAGCCAATCGGGCCGTGGCGCTGCTTGCCAATGATCACTTCGGCCTTGCCATGCAGATGATCCATCCGGTCCTGCCAGGCGGCTATTTCTTCTAGTTTTTCATCCGACGGTTTTTCCCGCTCGGCGTAATATTCTTCGCGGAACACAAACATCACCACATCGGCGTCCTGCTCAATCGAGCCGGATTCACGCAGATCGCTTAGTTGTGGGCGCTTATCTTCGCGGTTTTCTACGGCCCGCGACAACTGCGACAGCGCGATTACCGGAATTTCCAGCTCTTTGGCGATGGCCTTCAGGCCCTGGGTAATCTCGGACACCTCATTGACCCGGCTGTCTTTGGCCGTGGCTGGGCGCACCAGTTGCAAATAGTCGATGATCAACACATCCAACCCATGCGTCCGTTTCAGTCGCCGCGCGCGCGCCGCCAATTGGCTGATCGGCAGGGCAGGCGTGTCGTCGATATACAGCGGGCAGGCCTCAAGCGTCTTGGCGGCATCGACAAAGCGGCGGAATTCGGTCTCGGTCAGATCGCCACGGCGGATCTGTTCGGACGGCACTTCTGAGGCCTCGGACAAGATTCGCGCGGCCAGCTGTTCGGCGCTCATTTCAAGGGAATAAAACCCGACAACGCCGCCATCCACAGCACCTTCGGTGCCGTCAGTGCGAATGCCGCGCTTGTAGGCTTTGGCGATGTTAAAGGCGATATTGGTGGCCAGTGATGTTTTGCCCATCGACGGGCGACCGGCCAGAATAAGCAGGTCTGATTTGTGCAAACCGCCCAGTTTCTTATCCATATCAATCAGCCCGGTGGAAATCCCGGCCATGCCACCTTCGCGCATATAGGCGGCATTGGTGTTCTTGACGGCATCGGTGATAGCGCTGAGGAAGGATTGAAATCCGCTCTCGGTCTGGCCTTGCTCAGAGAGTTTATAGAGCTGCTGTTCGGCCTCGACAATCTGCTCTTTCGGCTCGCTTTCAACGTTTACCCGCGCGGCCTTGGCAGAAATGTCACGCCCTAAGGCGATCAATTCGCGCCGAATGGCAAAATCATAGATCATCTGGGCGTAATCACGCACCGCAAAGGCCGAAATCGCCGCCCCGGCGAGACGCGCCAGATAGGTTGGTCCGCCCAGCTCTTTCAGACCCTCGTCATCCTCCATAAACGCCTTAAGCGTCACCGGAGAGGCCAACGCATTCTTGGCGATCCGCGCCGAAGCAATTTCATAGATGCGGGCATGGACTGGATCATAAAAATGCTGTGCGCCGATTATGCTGGCAATGCGGTCATATACGTCATTATTGGTCAGAATCGCGCCCAGCAATTGCTGTTCTGCCTCAACCGAATGGGGCAGCGGTGGTGGTGCGTCAGATTCGGCCTGTGGCCCGCTAAAATTTGTGTGCTCGTTCATAATGTCCCCACATCCCCAAGCCTTGGCTTTTAGCCATATCGGGCGGGTTTGCGCAAATTGTATGTTTCCGTGGATAACTTATGTATACTAATAAATCCACCATATCTTGTTGTTTTTGGTTGGCGGCATCCCAAACTGAGTAATGCCGCGCCGTGAATTTCTGGTGACGTTGCGGTAAGCTAGCGTCGCGATTCCTGCCAGGCGTTTGGCGCATTGAGGAACGATTCAACCTCTTTCAAGGTGCTAGCGTCAAATGCTCCGGATGATTTTGCCTCGGCCAGAACGTCCCACCAGGTGCACAGATGATGCAGGCTTATACCATGATCGCCAAGCGTTTTCTCAGTGTCGGGAAAGATGCCGTAAAAAAAGATTACGGCGGTATGCGCACAGGTTGCACCGGTCTCGCGGATGGCATCAACAAAGCTCAGCTTGCTGCCGCCATCGGTGGTCAGATCCTCAACCAGCAGAACCCGGTCGCCTTCGCCCATAACGCCTTCGATTCGGGCATTGCGGCCATAGCCTTTAGGTTTTTTTCGCACATAGGTCATCGGCAATGCCATACGTTCCGCCACCAATGCCGCAAATGGAATGCCCGCGGTTTCACCACCGGCGATGTTGTTGAAGGTCTCAAAACCGGCGTTTCGCATCACTGTGACGGTCAGAAAATCCATCAGCGTCGACCGAATGCGCGGATAGGAAATCAGTTTACGGCAATCAATATAGGTTGGGCTGGGCAGGCCACTGGCCAAAATGAACGGCTCATCAGAATTCAGATGAACAGCGCCGATTTCTAGCAACATGCGGGCGGTCAGCCGGGCCATTTCTTCGGGCGATGGAAACGAAGTTGGGATCATCTGTCGACTCCTTTGATGTGTCTTTTCTTCTTTCCAAAAGTATCCCCGCCGGAGGCAAGAAATTTTTGGGCACTGCCATGAGCGGCACACGATAGATTTAGGTATTTGGAACGAGAAGAAATCAGGGCATAACGCTCCAATGCAACGGGAACCCCGGGTCAAAAACGGTGATTTCCTCATCCCCTACTGCGATTGTTTTCGGGTAAACGGTTGGCGCGCCTTTGGTCAGAGTGATGGTTTCTGTGTTGACCGGCAGCTTGTAGAAATTAGGGCCGTGGCGCGATGTAAAGCCTTCGAGCTTGTCCAATGCCCCGGCTCGTTCAAACATTTCGGCGAGAATCGACATGGTGTTGGGCGCGGTGAAACAACCGGCACAGCCGCAGGCGGCGATTTTGGCGGTATCGGGATGCGGGGCGCTGTCGGTGCCCAGAAAGAACCGCGCCTCGCCCGAGGTTGCAGCAGCCAGCAACGCCAGTCGATGGCTTTCGCGCTTGGCGACTGGCAGGCAGTAATAATGCGGGCGAATGCCGCCGACCAGAATGTGGTTTCGGTTGATGACCAGATGATGCGTGGTGATTGTCGCGGCCAGATCATCGCCACCGGCGCGGGCGTACTCCACCGCATCCGAGGTGGTGATATGTTCCATAATCACCCGCAACCCGGGCGTGGCGCGGCGGATCGGGTCAAGCACCCGGTCGATGAACACCGCCTCTCGGTCAAAAATGTCGATGTCAGCAGCGGTGACTTCGCCGTGGACACACAAGGGCAGGCCAATCTCGGCCATCCGTTCAAGGGCGCCGCGGACGTTGTCGAAATTGGCAACACCGCTGGCGGAATTGGTGGTGGCCCCAGCAGGGTATAGTTTAACCGCGGTGATCAACCCGCTGGCATGGGCCGCCGCCAGATCATCAGGATCGGTATCTTCGGTCAGATACAATGTCATCAGCGGCTCAAACGACATGCCGTTGGGCAGGGCTGCCAGAATTCGGTCGCGGTAGGCGGCCGCATCTGCGCCTGTGACCACCGGGGGCACCAGATTGGGCATGATGATGGCACGGGCAAAATGACGTGCGGTTTCGGGCAGGACGGTCCGCATCATTGCGCCATCGCGCAAGTGCAGGTGCCAGTCGTCAGGACGGCAGATTGTCAAAGAGTCGCTCATGTTCTCGGGCTAGCACAGCGATACCCAACGGGCCAGAGGTGGATTTGGAAAGCGCGGTCAGGCCACGGCTGGGGGCGGGAAAATTTCGCCTTTTTCGGCATGTTTTTCCAGCTCAATCAATCGACGGCGGAATTTTGGCGCATTCATCCGGTTTATCACACTGCGACACAGCATTGCGGTCAGGTAGGGGCGCTCTGCCTGATCCAGGCGAAGCATCAGAGTGCGCAAATATTGCATATTGTTGCGGCGCGCCCGATATAGTTCGTAGAACGCTTTATCAGTCAGCTGGCCTTGGCCGGCCAGCGACAGAATGCGGTACAGCATATCCATGGCAATCAATTTGGTCTGCAACGCGCTGCCCATGCCTGGCATCCGCAACCGCGACACGTTTGAGCGTTCAAACAGCGCCGAATGCATCGCATCCAATTGTTCACGTGGGTCATAGATAACATAGGCGTGGTCGGCGGCGTCGAGCATATCCGGTGCATAACCAAAACGATCGGTGAATGAGGTGCGGCGCATTTCGACGAAACGGTCGTCCCATTCGGTGATGCGTGCATCAAGCGTTGCCTGCGGTTGTACCGTGACCACGGTCGAGCCGGGGGAGGCCACACAAAAGGCGGCAGCGGCATAGCCACAAGGGCCTGCGCCGTAAAATACCACCTGATCGAATTCTTCAAAGAACCCATCATCAATCAGTTTGTCAAAGAAACCATAAACGCGGGCATCGCGAAACCAAGTGTCTCCGTCAGCGATCAGGCACAAATGTGACCAGCCCTGTGCCCGCACCATGTCAAAGCCAAAGGGCTGCGCCATATCAGACAGGGCGTGAATGCCTTGGATGGTTTCAAAACTAACCAACAGCGTGCTTTTGGCGTCAATAAATGTGGCAAAGTGTTTGTCACCCAATGGTTGATACATGCCGTGGTCTTCGGCAATGGCCACCAACTTGGTTTTCCATTCAACGGTGCTTAGCCCGGCAAGGCTGGCGTCAATACTGTCAAGTACATCCTGCATATTACTGGTCCTCGAAACTCTGGCTACATTGATGAGCCAGTTGTCAGGATCAATATTTAGCAGTGAATTGCGGCAGAAATTAGGAAAATGAAAGTCGGTTTTGCGGCAGAAATTAGGAAAATGAAAGCCGGTTTTGCGCTATTGCCGGGATTGGCGTTGCCCGGTTTTGGCATGGCCGCTTAGGGCGCGTGCGTTTTGGAGACTGACAAGGCGCGATGGCGGCGTCATCAGCAATCGGGCAAACAAGGCGCGATAGGGTTCGTCCTGCATCAGTTCCAGAAACCGCGATTTGCGCCACTCAACAGCTTTGTTGTGCAGCGCCATCAATGTGGTGTCATTGCGCAAATCATCATATACTTCAGACCGTTGCAGCGCGAGGACATCGATGGTTACATCGGTATCAATGTTAAAATTCCGCTCAACCCAATAGTCGACGCCGAGCATGTGATCGCTGTGAACGGCACGACCGCGATCGGCCTTGAGCACATAACTTTCCATGGCACCAAGCGGGTAATGGTTCAGCTGGACCAGATCATAATTGGGCCGCCCATAAGGTGAAAACAGCCGTCTGTTTTTAAACTGATCGCCAAGTTCACGGCCCTGGCCATCAAACCACCGGGCCTGCGGCAGGCGATCCGAATCAGGGCTTCGCGGGCGATGCACACCCAATTTTCCGTAGGTTCCGTCGTTGCGATACAGCGTTTTGAACATGGACGCACGCCAGGGCCAATACATGATGACCGGGGCGCATTGGGTAAAGGTTTCGGTGACTGGCGTGTCGCTGTAATGCACCACGTCGTTATTGCCAAACAACCGCCAGGTCAGGGTGATTGCGGTGGCGTCGGGCAGGGCAGCCAGCAGGGCCGGTATCGTATGGTCGCCAACATGGATGTTGACGAATTCATCAATGTCCAGCGCCAGTATCCAATCGGCCTGTTTGACCATATCCAGCTTGCTGGCCTCGTTCAGTGCGGTAAACTGGATGCCGCCGTTTTTATAGGGACCATCATTGCGGATATGAGTCAGCAGACCCAAACCGGCCAGATGATCCAGCATCACATCGGTGCCATCCTGACAATCATTTGAGAACACCAGAAAGTCGGTGACCCCCACCGCACGATGATGCGCCAGCCATTCAAGCAGAAAGGCGCATTCGTTGCGAACAGTCAGAACGGCGAGTATTTTCATTTGCTTACCTGACATGTCGGCCTCAGCTAGCTTTCCATGTCCAACGCCAGCGCATAGGCAACGCGCTCGGTCTCGTTCAGTTTTATTTCCAGCGCTTGTTTGTATAAATCCTCAAACTCGGGGTTTGCATGCAGCTCAATCGCGCGGGTTCGGTGCCACTCAAGCCCGGTTTCATGCCATTTGCGCAGGGTCTCATCGGCCATCAACCGGTCATATTCGGCCTGCAGTCGGGGCAGGTTGCGTTTGATGGTGACGTCGCTGAAATCGGACCAATCCATGCGAATCCAATAGTTAAGCCCGATTGAGCGATCCACATGCAGCGCCCG
>JBLHMP010000036.1:0-37186 GCA_047623555.1 Granulosicoccus sp. | reverse complement strand
AAGGCAGAAATCAGTTGCCCAAACTCATCGAAGGCATCAAGTTCAACGACGGTATCGAAGTGACCGATGCCAATGAAACCTGCGTCGCCTGAATGGACGCCATCACCCAAATTCAACCATAGCTCCCACCAAGATCGACCCAATATCCATCGCAACCAAGCCCGGTCGCAGGATGATCAGCATACCAACAAAGCCAAAGCCAATCGCCACCCAACGATGCGCACGAAACCGTTCGCCCAGAAACAGCACGCTAAGAGCCGCCGCGATCACCGGCGCGACAAATCCAAGGGCGGTGGCCTTGGCCAGCGGCATGATGGTGACGGCGGTAAAAAACATCATCATCGCGCCGATATTGATCAGGCTGCGCAACAGATGCAGCCAGATCCTATCGGTGCGCAGGCTTGCCCGCCCACCTGCGATCAGCAGTGGTAGCAGCACCAGCAAGGCAAAGAAATTGCGAAAGAATACAATCTGAAGCGCGGGCAATTCACCCAAGACATGGCGCACGGTGGTATGCATGCCGGAAAACGCCAAGGTCGACAGGCACATCAGCAACACGCCGCGCATCACCGGATTTTGCTGTCGCCACAGCCCCGCCACGCCGGATTGGTCAAGCATTTTGCCTAGCGGCATAAGCCCTGCCTCATGCTTAGTAAAAATTGCGAATGGGTCCTGTAGCCCACACTAGTGCACTTGTTCACAATCTGCCATAGCTGGCGCAATCGGTTTTTAGATGCGCTGCGTTCAATAGCCTCTTGCCAATTGCGCCCGCAGACCTACGATCCGCAAATACTCTGCTTCAGGATACGCCAAAATGATCCCTATATACGCCCCCTCTCCGGATGAACCACCTATTGAAACGGTTGTCGACATGATCCGGGCCAGCGCCCTGTTGCGCCCCGATGCCGAGGCCTTGGTGTGCGGCGAAACCCGGCTCAGCTGGGCGATGTTTGACAACCGCGTCAACCGCGTGGCCAACGCGCTATTATCTCAGGGCCTCGGCAAAGGTGACCGGGTCGCGGTGCTATCGCCAAACTCGGCCGCCTACGCCGAGATTTTCATTGGGGCCTTGCGCGCCGGGGCCTGCATGACGCCGCTGTCGTCGATGGCCTCATCCGAGGCTTTGCGCAAAATGTTGCAGGATTGCGGGGCAACGGTGTTGTTTCTGGCGCAGCAATACGCCGATCTGCTTGAGCCGTTTCTGGATGAGTTATCACTGCGCAAAATCGCACTGGATTTCACCGCAGATGGCTTTGAGGATTACGAAACCGTGCTCGCCGCCGCCAGTACAACCGACCCGCTGATCCCGATTGCCATGACTGACCCGTGCAACCTGATCTATTCCTCGGGCACCACTGGCACGCCCAAAGGCATCCTGCTTGACCATTGGATGCGCGCCGCGCAGATGGATCGGGTGCATACCAATGGCTATGACGACAATGCGCGCACGCTGCTGTCGACGCCGCTGTATTCCAACACGACGTTGGTGGCGTTCCTGCCAACGCTGGTGGGTGGATCAACCGTGCATCTGATGACGAAATTCGACGCCCGCCGCTATTTGCAGATCGCTGAACGTGAACGTATCACCCACACCATGTTGGTTCCGGTTCAGTATAAACGCGTCATGGACGTGGCGGATTTTAACGACTTTGATCTTAGCGCAATGCGCATTAAGTTTTCGACCTCAGCACCGCTGCGTGCTGATGTTAAGGCCGATGTGCTGGCGCGGTTTCCTGGCAAGCTGATCGAATATTACGGCCTGACCGAAGGTGGCGGCGTGACCGTGTTGATCGCCGATGAACATCCGGACAAATTGCATACCGTTGGTGTGCCTGCCGCGGCCACCGAAATCCGGCTGATTGATGATGCGGGGGCCGAAGTCGCCCAGGGTGAAGTCGGTGAAATCTGTGGCCGCAGCCCAACCATGATGGTCGGCTATTTCGGCCGTGATGATCTGACGGATGACTATATCTGGCGCGACGCGGCGGGTGTGGTATTTTTCCGCTCCGGCGATATGGGGCGCTGGGATGAGGACGGGTTTTTGATCCTGTCGGACCGCAAAAAGGACATGATTATTTCCGGCGGGCTGAACATCTATGCCGATGATTTAGAGCTGGTGTTGCTGGCCGACCCCGACGTAATCGACGTCGCCGTTATCGGCGTGCCGTCAGATCGCTGGGGTGAAACTCCGGTGGGCTTGGTGGTGCTGCGCGACGGTGCCGCGCGCTCAGCTGATGAGATTTGCGCCGATGCCAATACTGTACTGGGCAAAAGCCAGCGTTTGTCGGTGGTTGAGGCGCGCACGTCCCTGCCCCGCAGCGCCATCGGAAAAATCCTGAAACGCGAATTACGCGCACCCTATTGGGATGCGGATTGAAAGGAACGGCCATGAATGGCGCTGAAAGTCTGGTAAAAAGTCTGATCGCCAATGGCGTGGATGTCTGTTTCTCTAACCCCGGCACCTCGGAAATGCACTTTGTTGCGGCGCTGGATCATGTTCCGGGCATGCGATCCGTTTTGGCGCTGTTTGAGGGCGTCGCCACCGGGGCGGCGGATGGCTATTACCGCATGTCGGGCAAACCGGCCTGCACATTGCTGCATCTGGGGCCCGGGCTGGCCAATGGGCTGGCCAATCTGCATAACGCCAAAAAGGCCGGGGCTGGCGTCGTCAACATCGTCGGCGAACACGCCGCCTCGCATCTGGCGCTGGATGCCCCTTTGACGTCTGACATCGAAGGCATCGCGCGGCCAATGTCGCATTGGGTGCACAGCTCTGTTTCGGCGGCGGACGTTGGCGCAGATGGCGCGCGTGCGGTGCAGGCGGCCCGCGTGGCCCCCGGTCAGGTCGCAACACTGATATTACCAAGCGATACGGCATGGAATAACGGCGGTGAGGTTGCCACCCAAATCGAGGCGCCGGTGCGGGCCGCGTTTAACGAAGCACTGCTGGAACAGGCGATCGCAGATTTTGGCGGGCCTGACACCTTATTGCTACTGGGCGGAGCGGCGTTAACCGAGACCAATTTACAAACCGCCGGGCGGATCGCCGCAAGAACCGGCTGTGTGTTATTGTCAGAATGGGCAAATGCGCGTCTGGAACGGGGCGCGGGCCGGGTTAAAATCGACCGGGTGCCCTATCCGATTGATCAGGCATTAGAGGCGTTAAAGCCCTTTAGCAAAATCGTATTGATCGGGGCGCGCGCGCCTATCGGGTTCTTTGCCTATCCGGGCAAACCGGCGATATTAACCCGCGATGGCGCCGAGATTGTCGCGCTTGCTGATACGGCGCAGGACCTGACCGGGGCGTTGAACGCATTGTGCCAAAGCCTTGACGCGACCAACACAGCACCGGCACATGTCGCCGAACCCCGCAGCGGCGCGGTGCCATCAGGGCCAACTGACGCCTTGGGCATCGCCCAGGTTCTGGCCCACACTATCCCTGAGAACGCCATTATTGTGGATGAATCCGTCACCATAGGCCGGGCGTTTTTTCCGGCCACCGTCGGGGCCCCCGCGCATACATGGCTGAACAATTGCGGCGGCTCAATCGGCTACGGCATGCCGGTGGCCATCGGTGCCGCCATCGCCTGCCCGGATCGCAAAGTGCTGGCCTTGGTTGGCGATGGCAGCGCCATGTATACGGTGCAATCCATCTGGACCATGGCGCGGGAACAACTGGATATCACCATCCTGATTTTTGCCAATCACAGCTATCAAATCCTGCGTGGCGAGCTGACCAATGTCGGCGTCCAAAACCCCGGCCCTCGCGCCATCGATATGTTGTCCCTGAACCAGCCCAACCTGAACTGGGTCGAGATGGCCCAATCTATGGGCGCAGAGGCCTGCCGCGTTGATGAATGTGGCGATCTGATCGACGCAATTGAAACCGGATTAGACACGCCCGGCCCCTATCTGATTGAAGTCACCCTCTAAGGCCCACCAGGCGTGGGTTTCACCCACCCTACACCAAATCCAGAATTTCAGCGCCTAAATTTGCAGAGCCGCGTGCCTCTGCGACACAATAATTTTGCCAACCACCCCAATCCGGCGCATTTTGGCGGCGCAAGGATTGAGTTGATGACCCTCAGCGATGTTGCTGATCCCGCCTGATACAAATTCTGTGAATAAGTGTGTGTGAGGACCAAACGAACTGGACCTCGATCCGGCCGCCACGCTAAGGCAACATTTAGGTTGCAGGACCAAACCAGGACAACTCTCATATCCACCTTTACCGGGCTTGCGCTGGCTGCCACCCGCGCCTTGCCAGTGGCGGCGGCAGATACCATCAAAATCGGTGTTTTGCATCCACTTTCAGGCACCATGGCAATCTCGGAAACCACGCTCAAAGACATCATGCTGATGCTGATCGATGAACAAAACGCCAAAGGAGGTTTGGGCAAGCAACTTGAGGCCGTCGTGGTTGACCCAGCGTCCGACTGGCCGCTGTTTGCAGAAAAGCCCGCGAATTGCTGAGCGTGCAGAATGTCGATGTGATGTTTGGTTGCTGGACATCGGTGAGCCGCAAATCGGTACTGCCGGAGCCGTCCATAGCTTTGTAGGCTTAAGCGGTGCTGCTCACGGATATGAGCCAAGATCACCATATCATCACGCTGGCCTTGGCTCATTGGGCGCACCCGCCACGCGCGGAAACCACGGGACGTAACCTTCATAATCTCGCATAGAAACTCTACAGGCCAAACTTCTTTCCAGACTTCGATAAAGGCAAGCCTCATGCACTGCCCAGCAGTACATGTTTACATGCACGAGAGGGGGCTTTGGCCTGCAAAGAAGCCTAACGGTGAATGTGTCATTCACCTGTCGGCCAGTGGATCGCCGCCTTTTTTAGCAGTTCCCTCTCCTCGCGCAGAAGGCGGACTTCTTTGCGAAGGCGCGTCTTCTCCTTTTCCACGTCTTCATGCGGCCTGACATCAGGTCATCGTGTTCCCTCTTGGAACATTTCTGCGCAATACCCTGCCGGGCAATGGATGCTGTTGAACCCATTTGTTCAGCGTCGAAAGCCCAACACCCAAATCCGATGAAAGCTGGGGCCGCCCCTCTCGTCGATACTGCGTATCAACTGCTGGGCAGTGGTTAAACCACGGGTCGTGGCCATCCGCACAGCATCACGCCGAAACTCATCTGTATATCTCTGTGCCATTCGTTCTCTCTTTCATAGCAAATATTGCTCGGAAGAGACCGCAACTAAACCGTGACAAGACCAGGCAAGATCGTCCAGCCCATCCTACCGCAACCCATCTTCCCCAACCACATCCTCAACCATCAACCCGCCCATCCGGTGATGCAACCGTCCACCCCTGCTCATCGCCAGGGCAAACAGCAATTCATTGGCACGCGGGCCATCTGGCACACCGACCTCCATGCTGTCGAAATGGCTGCGCACATAGGCGGCGTTAATATGGCCCAGCGGGATGTCGATACGGGTGCCTGCCCCGCCAACTTTCATTGACGACGGCACGATGGCCTTGGCCTCTCCCAAACGCGCACGCATGGAATAGCCGCCGGGAACGTGCCATAAGGCGGTGTGTTCCAACTCACCATTCTCGCCCGCCAGCCCGGCTTTGCCGTAACCGTCAATGCCGTCGATTCCGCCCATTGCTGCGACCAGCAAATCCGTCATCATCAACCCCAGCGGTTTCAGATCGTCCATCGCCGATTGCAGGTCTTCGGTATATCCGCCGGCAAACGGGTTGCGCACAATGGCCAGAATGGCGGCGCGGCGACGGGGCAATTTGGGGGCTGGGCCGCCTTCGTGGTGGATGTCTTCGATAAAGGTCATGGTTTTGCGCAGGGTGAACTCAGGCATGGTGCAATTCCTTGGGTGTTGGGCTGAAAAAATCCGGTGTTCCGACGATCTGTCGTTGATCGTTTAAGGTGAGCAATGCGGCGTGGATCAGGCCGCGATTTTGGATAAGGCGGGCGTATATTGCGCCGTTTTTCAGGGCTTGGGCGATTTCGGAAGCCGTCAAAGGCGCGACATCTACGGTGATCAATCGCATGCCCAGATCGCTATCCGGGGCCAGATCACAGGCCGGTAGACGCTTTATCTTGGCGTTGCCAGGAAGATCCACAGCATTGGCGATCAGCGTGGCGGCGGCATCTGCGGCCACCGCAGTTCGGGCCAAAACCGTCACCCCGTCCGCAATACCAAACGACAGGCTGCGCCCCCGCCAGCCCGATGTGGCGATGCCGCCGATGCCCATATCCGGGGTCAGTGTCACGCGGTCGGGCAATCCTGCGGCGATGGCTGCGGTCATCTGCGTGCCCGGTGCCAACCACATCGCCACGTCGCCACCGTTGTTAACATAGGCGGTTTGCAACCCGCCCGCTGTGCGTAACGCGGCAAGGATGGTATCGGACACAGAGCCAGCAACGGCGGCCATTGGGGTGATAAACACCTCGGACAAGGGCGCAACAGCCGCATGCATCAACCGGGCAATCTCACCCTGAAACGGGTTGGGATCAGCCACCGATTGGCGCAGCATTTCCAGCTCGACCACCAGCTCCTCCAGGACCGTATCAAAGCGTGCAGCGGCAGCTTTGAACGCCGCCTCGCGCCCCGCGCCCGTCGCGCCGATGATCAGATCAATTGGCCCATGGTGCAGGTGCAATCGCCGCCCGTCCGGCAAAAAAGACGCCTGCGCGCCCATCAGGGTTTGCCGTCTATCGGCGCCACCGCGCGCACATCTGCGCCGTATTCGCCGCCATGTTCCAGTACGTCATCAATTGTGCGCACCGACGTATCATGGCCGCCCAGCGCACGATAATCCTCGCGGCTGACGGTGAATTCCAGTGGCGCGACGATGGCCGGGGTGGGCACATAGCCAAACGCATTGTCCGGTAAATCCATCACATCGGCCATCAGGGTTATGCCGCCTCCGGGCCAGACGAACGTTTCGGCCCCACCACAGGTCACCTTGGTTTTTAGCGCTTGCACTGAGCGGGTTAATTTCACCGGATTGCGCGTCACGCCAGAGCGCAAAGACCCGCCAGCGCCACCCATGAACATCACCGTACACAGCGCCGGTTCGCAGTTTTCCGCGATCAGATCAACCGACGGCCGCAAGGTTTCAGGTATCTCGGCCGGTTGCGGCACAAGGTCATCATCCAGCACGAAATACCCCCATTGCTCGCCCGTGGTGGAAACCATCAACAGAGTTAGTCCCGACCTCGCGCCCTTTTTGACGTTCCATGGCCCCAAGATTGTCAGCGGGTCCTGAACATTGGTGCCGCCCCAACCCAGCCCCGGATCAGCCACCTGAAAATAGCGCCCCGGGGTTGACCGCCGCCCGATGATTTTGATGCCAGTGTCCGGCCAGCCGAGCACCTTGCCCGCCTGATGTTCGCTAACCACGCCGGTGATGTGATCGTCAACCACCACCACCTCATCGACCAGCCCGCGCCACTGCGACGCAAACATGCCGATGGTGGCGGACCCACAGCCAACCCGCATGCGTTCTTCGCGCACGCCATCGACAATCGGCGCCTGCCCGGCCTGCACAATCACCGTGGCTGCGCCCTCAATACACAACTCAACAGCCTCGCGGTTGCACAGGCGCAGCAGCGCGTCGCAGGTGGTGCGGCCTTCGGCTTTGGTGCCGCCTGTCAGGTGATCAACACCGCCAAGTGACAACATTTGCGAGCCGTATTCGCTGGTGATCACCAGCCCGATGATTTCACCGTTTGACCGTACCGCAGCACCTTCGTGACCCAAATGCCGGTCGGTATCAATTTTCACTTTGACGCCGCAGTATGAAAATATCGCTTCGGTGACGACAGTGATAAAATCAACGCCATCGACCTCGCGGCTGACGATAAACGGCGCCGGTTTGTAATCGGGATATGTGGTGCCCGAGCCAACGGCGGTGATAAATAAATCGTCATCCGCAACCAACCGGCCATCCCATTCAGATTTCAGAAACGGCCGAATTTCGCCGCCTGTGGCGATGCGCCGGTCCAGCACGGTCAACGGATCACAGCGCACGATGCGCCCGGCCAAATTGGCATAGCGATCACAGGCACCAATGCGACCCTCGGCAATGAAACACATCACCGGGCAGGCATCACAGCGGATTTTCTCGAGTTTTTCGCGGGCTGGTTTTGTGGTCATGTCGCGGCCGCCTTTTTGATCGCGGCCAACACCCGATGCGGCAAGGCAGGCAGACGGTCGATGCGCGCCCCCGACGCATGGCGAATCGCATTCAAAATTGCCGGGGCCGTTGGGATCAATACATGTTCGCCCAGCCCCTTGGCGCCAAATGGGCCTTCGGGGTCGGCAACTTCGATCAGGATCGAGTCGATTTCAGGCATGTCACCAATGGTTGGGATCAGATAATCATGCAAGTTTTCGGTGCGCCCGGGAATAAATTCCTCCATCAGCGCCAACCCGAGACCTTGGGCAATGCCGCCCTCGATCTGACCCTCGGCCAACAGCGGATTGATCGTGCGACCCAGATCATGGGCGGCAGTGATGCGTAGTGTTTTTACTGTGCCCAGCGCCATATCCACCTCAACCTCGGCCACCTGGGCGCCGTAGCCGTAGACCGCATAGGGTTTGCCCTGGCCGTTCTCGTCAAGCGATTCAGTTGGCGGATCGTAACTCTCTTGCACCGATAGCGCATAGCCACGGTCATCGGTTGGCAGCTCCGCCAGCGCAATATCGTGCTGCGCCTGCCCGTCACTGATATGCAGCGTGCCCGCCGTTAGTGTGATGGTCGCGTCCGGCCCCATATTGCTCATGCCCAGGATTTTGCGACGCATTTCCGCGCCCGCAAGCAAGGCCGCCGTGCCAGTGACATAAGTCTGCCGCGAGGCCGAGGTTTTGCCGCAATCCGGGGTCAGAAAGGTATCCGGCCCGACCAATTCAAAGTCACGCACCGGCAGGCCCAACGCATCGGCACATATCTGCGCCACAACGGTGTTTGAGCCTTGGCCAATATCAGTCGCGCCCTGATGCAGCCGCAGATGACCGTCGGCGGTAAATCCCAACCGGATGGTCGACGGATTGGGCAATGACGTGTTGCCACAACCATACCAACAGGACGCAATGCCAACGCCGCGTTTCCGGGTGCTGTTTTGGGTGTTGAAATCTTTGGCATTTTGCAAGGCAGTTTGCCACGCTGGGTACAGCCCGTCCAGACAGTCGCGAATACCAACGCCAAACAATTTCTGCCCACAGACCGAGAAATCACCGTCTTGCAACGCATTGATCTGACGGAATTTCAGCCGGTCAATCCCGGCCAAATCGGCCAGATCATCATACAGCGTTTCCTGCAGGATCGCCGCCTGTGGCACGCCAAAACCCCGGAACGCGCCGGACACCGGGCCGTTGGTATGCACCGCCCGCGCGCTGGCGTGGTAATTGGGTGTTTTGTAGGGGCCAGAGGCGTGTACCGGCACCCGCACCGCAACGGTTGGGCCCCAGCTGGCATAGGCGCCGGTGTTGAAATCGCCGTCAAAAACCATCCCGGTGATACGCCCGTTTACGTCGATTCCAGCCTGTCCAGTCATCTTGGCCGGATGGCGCTTGGTGGTCGAGGCCATGCTTTCACGTCGGGTATAAACCATGCGTGCAGCCCTCCCGGTTTTCAGCGCCACCAGCCCGATCAGCGGCTGCAATGACAGGTCAAGTTTTGAGCCAAATCCGCCGCCGGTAGCCGACGGAATAATCCGCAGCTTGTCCTGCGCCAGCCCGAGCACGCGGGCGGTGTCATCGCGATCCATCACCGGGGCTTGGGTGCAGGCCTGGATGACCAAAACATCGCCGTCCATCCACGCCACCCCGGCCTCGGGTTCGATATAGGCGTGCTCAACATAGCCGGTTTCCATGCTGGCCGTGGCGGTATGCGCAGCGGTTTTGAGCGCCTGTTCGGGCGTCCCGGTTTTGACCTTGCCTGCGATCAGAATATTACCATCGCGGTTGCTATGAAGCTGTACCGCATCGGTGTTTTGCGCCGCGTCCGTTTCGAGTATTTCCGTTGTCGGCGACCAGGAAATCGGGAAATCCGACAGTTCAATTGTCTCGATCAAGGATGGGTTACCGGCAATCAACGCAACGGCCTCGCCCCGCATACGCACATGGGTTTCGGCAAGCGCCGGTTGATCGACAAAAGCCGGAATTACGCTGAAGCGATTGTCGCCAGGGATGTCGGCGGCAGTAAAAACCTGCACTGTACCCGGCAGCGTTGCCAGCCAGCCATCAACATCGCCAACGGTGAAATTCGCGGCGGAATGCGGCGAACGGATCGCACGAACCAACAGGGCATCGGCGGGCGTGTAATCGGCTCCATAAACCTCGGTTCCATCGACTTTGGCCAGGCCATCCAACCGCTCAACACGCGCGCCAACGGCCTTGCCCGCATCGGGATTTATGGATAAAGATACCGTGCCAACATCTGCAATTGCCTCAATAATTTTGTGATACCCGGTACAGCGACACAGCACTCCGCTCAGCGCGATTTCGACCTCATCCCGACTGGGCGTTTTGGTCCGGTCCAGCAGCGCCTTGGCGGCGATCAACATGCCCGGCGTACAGATACCACATTGCGCCGCGCCATGGCGCAAAAACGCCTGTTGCAGATCGTCCAGCATGCCATTTGACAGCCCTTCGACGGTGGTGATTTTAGCCCCAATGGCCTGCCCAACCGGGGTCAGACAGGAACACACCGGCGCGCCGTTCAGTAGCACCGTACAGGCGCCGCAATCGCCTGCGTCACAGCCGACTTTGGTGCCTTTCAGCCCCAATTCATCGCGCAGCACGTCCGACAATCTGCGCCCAGCGGCGGCGGCGATATTGACGGTTTGACCATTGACGATCATCTGTGCGGACGGAAGGTTTTTCATGTGGAATGCCCCTTGGATAGATCGGCCACTGTGCGGCGCAACAACTCGGTCGCGGCGGTGATGCGATAGGCCGCATCGCCGCGCATATCACTGATTGGCGACAGCACGTCCGCCAGTGAAGGTTCATCTATGTGCGCCGCCAAACCCGCAATTGGTTGCCCCGTCAGGCGGGTTTCCAAAGCTGTAAGCCGCATCGCCACGGCGCTGCATGATCCAACGGATAGCGCAATTTCCAATACCTTGCCCTGATCGGCGATCAGTCGAACAGCCACCATCGCAATCGAAATCACCAGGTATTTTCGCGCGCCCAGCTTGGCAAAACCACTACGGCCCTGCCCGGCCTGTTTCGGGACCACTATCGCCGAAACAATTTCACCCGGCTGCAGAACAGTGCGTCGCACTCCGGTCAGGAACATCGCTAACGGCACGTGGCGTCGACCGCTGAGCGAGGCCAGCTCAACGATAGCATCCAGCGCCAACAAGGGTGGCACACCATCCGCAGCAGGCGACGCATTGCACAGGTTGCCGGCGATGGTGCCCGCGTTCTGGATCTGCACCGAACCAACTTCGCCCGCCGCCTGTTTCAACATATCAAAGGCAGGTGGCAGGTCGGCCGCGATCACGTCGCTCCAGGTAGTGGTCGCGCCGATACGCCACCCCTCAGAGGTTGCCGTAATGCCGCGCAGATCGGCAATTGCGGTGAGGTCCAGCACCGCCCCAGGCAATTGCTGCATTTCGGTTGCAGGGAACAAATCCGTGCAACCGGCTGCCAATGTCACCGGCGTTTCAGCCAGCAAAGCCAGCGCGTCGCCCAATGTTTCAGGTCGATGGTATGCGTTCACTACCGGGTCTCCTTGGCATGTCTCAAAAGCCAATTCTCATGGGATTGTTGGCGAGACAAAAGTTGTTAGTATACAAATGGATTTTGCGGCAGCGATCAAAGCCTGTCAATATAAGACACGAAACGGAGGCCAGGATGACACAACAGCCGACATATATCCTTGATGCACAGGTCGGGTTCCTGCTGCGGCGGGCCAATCAGCGTCATCTGGGGCTGTTCGCGCGACAGGTGCCGGAATTGACACCGACGCAATTTGCCGCTTTGGCCAAGCTGTGCGCGTTAGAAAAGCTGTCGCAGAACGCGCTGGGGCGGGCGATTGCCATGGATGCGGCGACGATCAAAGGTGTGGTGGACCGGTTGCGGCACAAGGGTCTTGTCGCCACGCGCCAGGATCCGGATGATCAGCGGCGTATATTTGTTGAACCAACAGAGGCAGGCGAAACCGCCTTTCAGGCGATTGTGGACAGGGCACGCGCAGTGACCCAAGACACGTTAGCGCCACTAAGCAAGGCAGAACAGCAAGAGTTTTTGCGCCTGCTGAGTAAACTAACATAGGCACATTGGGGTGAAAAAGGGCGCTTGGCCTGTTTCCTGCTACACCCCCAGATGCCGCGCCAAAATAGATGGGTCCTGACGCAAAGCATCCGCCTCCATCACCTCGCCATTACGGCCATTGTCGATAAAACTGACCCGATTCGCCACCGACAACACCGCATCAACCCGCTGTTCCACCAAGATAATCGCAACGCCCCGGTCGCGCATCAGTACAATGACCTGCCGAATCGCCTCGATCATCGACGGCTGCAACCCTTCGGTCGGTTCATCCAGCAACAACACCTTGGGTTCCAGACATAAGGCGCGCGCCGTGGCCAACATCTGCTGCTCACCGCCCGACAGGGTTTGCGCCCGCTGGTGATAGCGTTCTCGCAAACGCGGAAACAGCTCGAGTACGCCTTCGAGCACCTCTGGCCCTGAGCCATGCACCATCAACCCGATCTCGATATTCTGCGCCACGGTCAGTTCGGAAAACAGCCGCCTGCCCTGTGGAATATAGCCAATCCCGGCACCCGCAACCTTATGCGCCGGCAGATCACTGATGACCGCGCCGTCAAGCACCACCTGCCCCGACATCAACGGCAACAACCCCATGATTGCCTTCATCGTGGTGGTTTTACCGGCGCCATTGCGCCCCAGCAGACAAAGGATTTCACCGGCACTGACCGTCAGCGAGAAGTCCCGCAATATCTGTGCCTGCCCATAGGCCACGTTCAGGGATTTCAGTTCTAACATCAGCCAGTCCCCAGATAGGCGGCCTGCACATCCGCATTTGCATGTATTTCGTCCGGCGTGCCTTCGGCGAGAATTTGGCCGAAATTCAGCACTGACACCATATCGGCGGTTTCCATTACCACGCTCATATTATGTTCGATCAACAGGATGGTGGTTTTGGCCGCAAGCCCGCGGATCAGCGCCTTGAACGCATCAATTTCACTGTCGGCGAGGCCCTGTGTTGGTTCATCCAAAATCAACAATCGCGGATCCTGGACCAGCCCCATGGCGATTTCGAGCAGCCGTTGATGGCCATAACTCAGATCGCCGGCGCATTGCTCAAGCCGGTCCTGCAGGTCGACCTTTTCCAAGGCCGCCAAAACATGTTGCGCAACCTCGGGCCCCTTCAGCCGACGCCGCGCCGCAAGGGCGACGTTTTCGTTAACACTCAGGTTGGCAAAAACCGAAGTGATCTGAAACGTATAGGCCATACCCAGATTAATCCGCTTGTGCGCAGGCAGATGCGAGATGTCACACCCGGCAAACGACACGCTGCCGCTGGTTGGCTGAATACGGCCGCACAGCATGCCAACCAGCGTGGTTTTACCGGCGCCATTAGGACCAATCAGCGCACGAATCTGACCCTCTGGCAGGTCAAAATCAACGTTCTGGACGGCCTGCAAACCGGCAAAACTTTTGGAGAGGCCACGGGTGGATAACAGGCTCATGGTAACCCTTTCCATAACCGTTTTCGCAGTTCACCAACGATGCCTTGGGGGGCGAACAGGGTTAACAACACCAGAACCACACCAGCGACCAGCATATAGGCCGAGGTGATCGAGCTCGACAAATCAATCAGGTAGAACATGAACAGCGTGCCGACCAGCGGGCCAAGAATGGTGCCGGTGCCACCAAGCAACACCCAAAGCAGCGGAAAGATCGAATATTGAACGGTGGCAAACGTCGCGCCGACATAGCCGAACAGCAGCCCGTAAAACGCCCCGGCAGCGGCGGAAATTGTGCCCGAAATCACCACTGCGGCCAGTTTATGACCAAACACGTCATAGCCCAACATGCGGGTGCGGGCCTCGTTTTCTCGGATGGCGATCAGGGTTTTGCCAAACGGGTGTTGCACCATGCGCAATGTCACCAGCAGGCAAACGCTAAACAGGGTTAATGCGGCGAAATAGCGGTTGCTAGCGTCACTTAGATCAATGCCCCAGAGGATGCGCTCGGCCTGTTGGATAACAAAGCCTTCGTCGCCGCGGGTGAATTCGCCGAAATACAGAATGGTCAGATACCCGACCTGCGCGAACATCAAAGTCACGATCATAAAGGCGATGCCAACGGCGCGCAGGGCCAAGGCTCCGATGACCAGCGAAACGACCACTCCGGTAAGGATCCCGGCGAGTAACGCAGTGGCCGGCGATGCTTCATACAGCCGGATCGCCATGCCCATGCCGTACATGCCAGCGGCAAAAAACATGGCGTGGCCAAGACTTAGCAGTCCGGTATAGCCGAACAAAACGTTGAACCCGATGGCGTAGGACGCCAACACCATGACCCGCGCCAGATTGCCGTGATGATAGGCAGGCAGCACAAATTGCAACGCAAACAGCAGCGCCAGAACTGCGATATGCAGTGCCAGCATCTTGGTGGTGTTAGTCATGCGCCCGCACCCCAAACAGCCCTTGCGGGCGGAACACCAACACCATAGCCACCAGCGATGTCGCCAGTATTTTGGCCAGTGTCGGTGAGAAAAACACCGAAATGATGCCGTCACTCAGACCGATCAGAATGGCGGCAAGAACAGTTCCCGGCAGGCTCCCTAATCCGCCGATGATGACAACAATGAACGACAGTAATAACGGATCGCCTCCCATCAGATAATGTGCCTGTTGGATCGGCACGATCAACACCGCCGCCATCGCCGCCAGCCCCGCGCCCATGCCAAAGACGATGGCGTAAATGCGCTCCACCGGGATGCCAAAGGCCAGCGCCATTTCGCGATCTTGCTGCGTGGCGCGCATCAGCAGGCCGATTTTGGTGCGGACCATCAAGGCCCAAACACCAAGAAGAACCACCACAGCAGCAACGATAACACCCAGTTTATAGCTGGTCGTGCTGAGACCCCACGGCCAATACATCTGCAACTTACCCTCAACAATTTCAAACCACGGGATCGCCAATCGCGTATTGAACGGCGGCTCAACCGGGCGCGCATCCGGCCCATAGGTCATCAGGGTAAGCTGTTGAAGGATATACAAAATGCCGATGGTCGCAACGATGGTGCGCTCTGGATCATAGTTCAGCCGTTTCAGCACCGTCATATCAGCAAAGGCCGCAAGCAGCCCGACCATGACCGGCACCACCACCAGAGCAATCGCAAATCCAATCGCCGCGTGACCGCCAATGGCCGATGTCACCCACCATGCCAAAACTGCCCCCAGCATGAAAAACTCACCATGCGCGACATTCACCACCCGCATGACGCCAAAAACCAGCGACAGGCCGACGGCCGTCAGGGCCAACACGGCGGCGGTGACGGCCCCCTCAAGCGTGGCCAAAATAAGATAAGGTCCGAATTCCATGATGTTCCTGCGATTGTGTTAAACGATGGGCCCGAACCGGGCAGCTGATGGCGTAGGGTCGCCGGGAAACTTCAAATTTTCCGGTTGGTTTTTTTTACAAGAAAACGGGAAGCTGATCAAAAAGATGCCCCGAAAACCATCGGGGCATCTTTGGCCGTCTAGAACGACTGTTTTGTGTAGTCCACTTCGTCCGGATAAAGCGTGTCCTCGATCGACGTGGTATGCGCCAAGACCAGTTTTTGATCCGTCACACGGCTGATATACTGATGGCCAAACACCTGATGGGTTTTACCGTTGAACCATTTGGCCCCCTGCGGATGCGCATCGGATGCGGGCATATTGGTCATCGCCTCAACGGCCTCGATCAGTTTGGGCGCATCAGCGCGGGTCTGATAGTTCGCGGCTTCCATTCCGGCCTTAACCACGTGAAGCGTCTCCCAACAGCCAAACATATGGGAATAGGTCGAAATATCCTTGGGGTCACTAATCGACGCGCCATTGTCATCAACCCCAACCGCCGCCCGGTAATCTTTGTCAAACGAGGTCTGGTTGGCCTGCGCATACCGCGGATTGCCCTCCCAAAAATAGGTACCTTCGAGAAACTCCAGCCCCGGGCTAGCCAGATCAACGGCCTCAAGACTGTCGATAAAGCCGAACATCTCGGGGCGCGATGGACCAAAGAATTCGCCCAGCTCCTTAACAAAGGTCAGAACCGCAGGGCCGACCATCACGTGGTAGATAACTTCGGTATCGCGCGGGATTTTCGGGAAATATTTGGTAAAGCTGGTCTCAGACGGTGGAATGGCAATATGGGCCAGAACTTCGCCGCCCTGCGCCTCAATTGCGGCGGTGAAAAAATCACGATGATCGTGGCCAAAGGCGAAATCAGGAAAGATCATGGTGACCTTTTTGCCCAGATTCTGCGCCACAAACGGTGCCATCGCCTGCACCTGGCTTTTCACATCGGTAATACCCGGCTGCAGTGTGTAGCGGTTGAGCATGCCGCTGGCGACATGATGGCCTTCGGAGACCACGAAATATGGCAATTTTAACTCGGCGGCACGCGGGGCCGACCCGATCACCACATGCGAAAACAGGGTGCCAAAGGCGATGTCACATTTGGATTGCGTGGCAAATTTCTCAATCACTTCGGCGCCGCGCTTGGGGTCGGTGCCGTCGTCTTCGGTGACCAGTTCAACCGGGCGACCATTGATGCCGCCGGATGCGTTAATCTGTTTGACAACCGCCTGCGTCGTGCGGTCATACCAGCGGCCATAGGCGGCCCCGATGCCGGTGCGATGCACCTGAAACCCAATGCGGATCGGTTCCGAACTTTGCGCCTGAGCGTATCGTGCCCACATCGGTAAGCTGGTGGCAGCAGCAGCGACGCCCGCACCAAGTCCAAGCGTTTTCAACGCGTTACGACGGGTTGTGCCGACGGGTTGTTTGGTGTCTTTGGTCATTGAAATTCCCCCTAGTGAACTCATAGATCCGGGCCGTTCTCGGTCCCAATGTTTGTTAGTGTGCAAACGATATTTCGTTTTGTCCAGTTATTTACGTATGGTCACCCCCAAGAACGGCCCAAATCCAGCCACAGGATCATCCACGTGGCGAAGCCAGCAGCCACAGGCCAAACAACGTATAGAGCACCATGAACAGCGCCAGTGGTACCTGACTAAGAACCGCGTGACGGGTTGATCCAAAATGGCGCAAAGCAATGGCATGGGCCAGCATCACCGCCAGGATATGCCCGCCCACCACAGCCGCCGCCTGCGTCAGCCAGATCAGCCGAACGCTGTCCTGCGTGTTGAAAAATCCGGTGGTGACATAGAACGTCCCTAACCCCAGAATATCACCCCCCGTATCCATCGGGTCCGTTGCCACAGCCAGCGCATATTGGCTATCGACCAGAAAGGACGGCAGAAAATGCGCGATGTGATACCCCAGCGCGATAGGCAGGATCGACGGTGCAAATAGGCAAAACGCCCGGGCCAGCGGCATGGTCGAACGGATCAGCGCCAAACCCAGCCAGATCGCCAAAGCATAGGCCGAAATCAGCCACAGATTGGTCAGCAGCATCCCGATCAGGTTCTGGTTAATCACGGCAGAGCGACCGGGAAATTCCAGCGGGTTGATGCCCAACAGGCCCAACCACCAGAACGTTTCGTTCAGACCATCAAAGCTGCCGCTGCCTAGCATCAACAGCGTCAGAACCGCGAGGCCAATGGCCGGTGTGCGCTGCGTAAACGCCTGCCAACCGGGCACACCGATGGCGATGCGATTGCCCTTGCGCCCGAACAGCCCCATGCGGGCATATATGCGTAAAATCACTGTTAAGCCTTCGGCGCGGTGCAGCCAGCGAGGGCCAAAAGCCAGCAGCGCAATCAAGGTAAACAGCCAATAGCCGCCAATAACGCGCGCCAATCGCTCGGGGTCTGCTGGCGCTGGATCGGCCAGCAAAAATGCGGCAAATGCCATGAATGTCAGGATGGCGACGCTATGGCCCAGAAAGGTTGGAAAGCGTAAAAACGGGAGTAAATTCAGCCTTTTGCGCAGAATGGCAACCACCCCGGTCCATGGGTTTAGCCAGCGCCAAACATCGCCCAACAGACCCTGAAGCGTTATGAAACCGATCCACCAAATCGTCCAGAAAAACACCGGCAAGGGGTTGGCCAATGGATCGCGCGAGCCATTAAACCCGAGCCATATCAGCGCCCCAAGCAGCACTGAGGACAGGCAACTGGATAACACCCGCAGCCCTGTCCGTCGCCTGCGGATCAACGCAATCGGGCGAAACATCAGGGGCACAAACCGGTCTGGCAGCACCGTCAGTAAAACCACCGTCAAAGCAACGCTCGCCGCCCCAGCCACGGTGTAGACGTCCGTTGGCAGCAACAGAACAAAGCCCTGCTGTGAGGCATGGGCCAATACCGGGCCGACCGGAATCAGTAGTAAAAACAATAGGGTCACAACACGAAGGGTCTGATTAGCAGTCATAAATGTCATACTGACCCGCCCGGGTGTGTGATGCGAGCACTTAATCGCGAGATCATTCAAAGGGGTGTGAAAAACCATAGAAACGACAATTGTTTACGCGCTTGCCCGGACGCACGTTGACATTTGCGGCCAGTTGCAGAACCATTTGTATACGAATGAATTTCCTTGGACCAATTCGGAGCATGCATGGCGAACTCTCCTTCAGGCGCAGTTGTTGGCGTCGACGTGGGCGGCACATTCACCGATCTGGTGGAACTGGATCAGGCCACCGGACAGGTGCGGCTGGCCAAGGTGCCCAGCACGCTGGACAATCAGGCCTTTGGCGTTCTGAACGCGCTGAACGCAGCAGAATGTGATCTGGCGGCACTTGACCTGATCGTGCATGGCACCACCACCACGACCAATGCGGTGCTGGAACGCAAGCTGGCCAAGACCGGGTTGATCACCACGCAAGGGTTTCGCGATGTGTTAGAGCTTGGCCGTCGCACACGTCCGCAACCCTATGGGATGACAGGCGAATTCACGCCGCTGATCCCTAGGAATTTGCGCTTGGAAGTACCAGAACGTCTAGATTATACTGGCGCGGTTGTCACCGAACTGGACGAGGCGGCGGTGCTGGCGGCGGGTCAAAAGCTGCTGGATCAGGGCTGTGAAACAGTGGTGATCCATTTCCTGCACGCCTATGCAAACCCGGATCACGAACTGCGTGCAGCCAAGGTTTTGCGCCAAATCTGGCCGAATGATTACATCACTTTGGGCCACGCCCTGCTATCGGAAAGCCGCGAATTTGAGCGTGGTGTGACAGCCGCCGTCAACGCCGCTGTGCAACCGTTACTTGAGCGGTACTTGCGGCGCTTGATCGAAGAGTTGGCATCCGGCGGCTACACCGGCGATGTTCTGGTGATGAACGGCAATGGCGGCATGGTCAGTGCGGCACGCGTATCGCTTGAGGCGGCCAAAACCGTAATGTCAGGCCCCGCATCCGGCGTTATGGCGGCGGCCTATACCGGGCGGCGCGCGGGCTACGGTAATCTGATCACCTATGACATGGGCGGCACGTCAACCGATGTGGCATTGATCCGCAATTGTGAACCCTCGGTGTCAAACGAGATTGAGCTAGAATACGCCATGCCGATCCATGTGCCGATGGTGGATGTGCGCACGGTTGGCGCCGGTGGCGGGTCAATCGCGCGGGTCAATCCGGCGGGGTTGCTTGAGGTTGGGCCGCAAAGCGCCGGGGCTGATCCGGGGCCGATTTGTTATGGTCAGGGCGGGGAAATTCCAACAATTTCAGACGCTAATCTGATTTTAGGCCGACTTGATCCTGCCGGGCTGAATTCGGTCAAAGGGGGCGTGTCGCTTGACCATGTCAAATCCATATTCAGACACGAATTGGGTGACCCACTGGGGCTGGACGCGGTACAGGCCGCCGCCGCCGTCATCAAGATTGCCAACACCAAAATGGCCGGGGCAATCCGCATGGTGTCGATCTCGCTGGGGGTTGATCCGCGTGATTTTGCACTGTTTGCCTTTGGCGGCGCTGGGCCGTTGCATGCCAGTGCTTTGGCGCGCGAGTTGGATATTCCGCGGCTGATTGTGCCAAGCCGACCGGGGATCACCAATGCCATTGGTTGCGTTGTTGCCGATCTGCGCCATGATTTTACCAATACCATCAACGCACCTTTGGACAGTCTGGATGAGGCGCGTTTGCAGGATGTATTTGCCACCCAAACCGCCGAGGGCGAACGGTTGATTGAACAGGAAAACATCGACATTCACGCGGTGCGACACCTTTATAGTGTTGATATGCAGTTCATCGGCCAGACGCATTTGTTGCGGGTGCCGCTTGCATCCCCCGATGTCGATCTGAAAACTCTGCGGGCGCTGTTTGAAGACGCTTATTTCAAACGCTTCCGGGTTGAGCTGGCCGATATTCGCGCCAATGTGGTGAATGCCAACACCTCGGTGATTGGCACGCGGGCCGAGCTCGATCTGTCATCATTGATCGACCCAAAGAGGCGTAAATCGACGCTGAAAGAGGCACAAACCAGCACCCGACCGGTGTTTTTTGAAGACATTTGGCACGATACGCCGATCTATTGGCGCGATCACTTGCCCGGCGATTTCACCCTGAATGGCCCGGCGATTGTGCAGCAGATGGATACCACTTCGTTGCTGGAACCCGGTGATTTGGCCAGCGGCGATGCGGACGGCAATATTTTGGTGACGATCGGAGGTGCGGCATGAGTTTGGACCCAATCACCCTGTCGGTCATTCAGGCCGGGCTGCAACAGGTCTGCGACGAGATGGACCTGAGTTTTTCGCGCGCCGCATTTTCGCCGGTGATCGCCGAGGCCAATGACCGCTCGGACGGGATATATTCGGCCAGTGACGGGTCGCTAATTGCCCAGGGTGCCGGCGGTTTGCCGGTGTTTGTCGGCACCATGCAATATTCCACCCGGACGCTGATTGAGATGATTGCCAATGGCAAAGCGGCAGCGCCGCAGCCGGATGACATTTACATCGTCAATGACCCATATTTGGGCGGCACGCATCTGATGGATGTACGCTTTGCCAAGCCGTATTATCGCGATGGTGAAATTTATTGTTGGCTGTCCAACACCGGGCATTGGCCTGATACCGGCGGCGCGGTTCCGGGTGGGTTTTCCGCCTCGGCCACCTCGGTGGAGCAGGAAGGATTGCGCCTGCCGCCGGTGCGTTTGTTTAAACAGGGCGTGCTGGACAAAGAGATTTACGCGATCATTTCCTCAAATATCCGTGTCGCGGAACAACGGATTGGAGATGTTAAGGCACAAGCGGCAGCATTGTTGGTCGGTGAGTTGCGTTTAAATGCACTACTGGATCGTTATGGCGATGACACTGTGACCGAGGCGATTGCCGAATTGCGCAGGCGCGCAGCCGTGCAAATGCGGGCGTTTATTGGTGATATTCCCGAAGGCACCTATCATTCGGTGGCCTGGATCGACAGTGACGGCGTGGTTAATGAACCGCTGGCCATTCGGTTGGCAATCACCCGCAAGGGCGACGATCTGACGTTTGATTTCGCCGGGTCCAGCCCCCCCTGCATGGGGCCAATGAATTCGGTTCTCGCGACCACCCTGAGTTCGGTCTATCTGGCGATGCGCCATATTTTTCCCGAAGTGCCAATGAACGCCGGAGCCTTTGAGCCGCTACATGTTGTTGGGATCAAAGACACATTTCTGGATGCACATTATCCGCGCCCGGTATCAGGTTGCGCCGCCGAAGTGTCCCAGCGCATCGCCGAAGCGGTGTTTGCCGCCCTTGTCGCGCCTCTGCCCGACCGGGTCACGGCAGCCCCTGCCGGCACCAGCGGTAACTTTGCGCTTGGCGGGCATGACCCGTCGCGGGGCCGGGATTTTGTCATGTATCAGATTTCTGGCGGTGGCTACGGCGGCAATCTGGACCACGACGGGCTGTCCAATGGATGTTCGACCATCGGCATTTCCAAAGCGCCGCCGGTTGAGATCATGGAACAGGCATTTCCGGTGCTGTATCACCATTACCGGCTGCACGAAGGATCAGGCGGCGCAGGCACCCATCGCGGTGGATTTGGCCTCGATTACGAGGTTGAATTGCGCTGTGGCAAGGCACAGGCCAGTTTTGTGATGGATCACGGACGGTTTGGGCCGCAGGGCGCTCTTGGTGGCGCGGATGGCATATGTAACCAGGTGACGGTGAACCGATCCGGCGTGCCGTATACGCCCGAACATCTGTCCAAAGAGCAGGACATTTCGATGCTGCCGGGGGACCGGGTGCATGTACGCACGCCCGGGGGCGGTGGCTATGGTGATCCATTGCTGCGCGCGCCCGAATTGGTCTGTGAGGACGTAATGTTGGAGCGGTACACCGTTGAGCAGGCGCGCGATTTGTTTGGCGTTGTGGTGATGGGGCAACCGGTTGCGGTGGATGTTGCAAAGACCAAAACCCTGCGCGAGAAGTTGGGACAGAATTGAGACGGGCCTGAGGCCCACCACGATATGTTCCGCGATTTTCTTGCATAAAATAGCGGTCTGCGCCTGTGTCAAAGGTCAATTTTTCAGACTGTCAAAGGGCAACCTGAAATTGACAGCATCTGTGGATCAGCTAACATGTTAGAATGTCAAAGAAACCCCAAACCGAGCCCAAAAAAGTAAAGTTGCGCCCTCTGGATGCGTTCGATGGAACCTTGTCCAATCGGGTATATCTGTCGTTACGTGACGCCATTTTGACGTTGGAATATGGCCCCGGACAAATATTACGCAAACAACCGGTATGTGAGACGCTGAACGTGTCCCGATCGCCGGTGTCTGAAGCGATTGCCCGGCTGGCAAGTGATGGGTTGGTGCGGGTAAGGCCACAAACCGGGACATATATCACGCGATTTTCGATGGAGGAAATCCGCGAGAGTGCGTTTTTACGCGAGGCGCTTGAATTGGCGGCGGTCGATCATTTGGCCCCGGCTATTACCGATGCTCAGATTGCGATGCTTGAGGGTAATCTGGCCATGCAAGAGGCGTTAGTTCAGGCCGGGGATTTTGCCAGATTTTATGATATGGATTCCCAAATGCACGGGTTACTAATGAGCTTTACCGGCTTTAAACGCTTGGCACAGATGGCGGATTCGGTTTGGTTGCAGGTCAGCCGGGCACGGCGTTTGATCCTGCCAGAACCGGGGCGAATAGACGAAACCCTGCTAGAACATCGTGCAATTGTAGACGCCTTGGCGGCCCATGATGGTGAGGCCGCACGGCAGGCGACACGGGCGCATTTGCGGCAATTACTGAGTTATCTGGAGCCGCTGGAGGAACGGCGGCCGGATTTGTTTTCTGCATCGTGAGGAAAAGTTCAAAGCCTCCGGCGGGGATATTTTTAAACAAAAGAATTGGTCAGGGGCGTCAGGGTTCCAAACGATAGAAATCGATTGCCGTGCCACCGAAGATGCGGTTTTTTTCGACTTTGGTAAGATCGTCGGTCAGGTCCTGAGCCGTGGCAAGCCATTGATTATAGCTGGCCTGTAGTTGGCAGACCGGCCAATCTGAGCCCCACATGACGCGGTTTGCGCCGAATTCAGACAGCACCAGATTGGCGTAGGGGCGCAGATCGTCGATGCTCCAGCTGTCGTTGGCTTCGGTAACGAGGCCGGACAGTTTGACGTAAGCGTTTGTGTCTTTGGCCAACCGGGTCATGCCGTCGCGCCAGCTTTGCCAGTCGGAGGGGTGGTTACGGATTTGCGGCTTCATGCAGTGGTCGATGACAACCCGCAGGTCCGGGTAGCGGGTTAATATGGTGTGAAAATTGGCCAGATGGCGCGAAAAGCCCAGCGCGTCCAATGTCAGGTCAAGATCAACCAGCGCCTGAAAGCCCCATTGCACATCGTCGCGCAACATCCAGTTAATGTCGGCAATATCCTGGATCATCGGCCGCACACCGCAGAATTTCGGGTGTTTGGCGAAGCGTTGCAGATGCGCCAGATCATCGGGGTTTTCAAAGTCGATCCAACCGACAACGCCTGCAACGCTGTCGGTGGCCGCTGCAATGCCCAGGATAAAGTCGGTTTCCAACACCGTGGCGGCGGCCTGAACGAGGATGGTTTTGTCGATGTCGTGACGTTTGAGCGATGGTTCCAGATCGCGCGGTTCATAGGTCCGCGCCAGAACCGCATTGTCCATCGGCATCCAGTCATAATCGCCGCGCGCGGGCGCCCAGTAGTGCTGATGGGCATCGATACGGGCCATGGTGCGCCCCTAAACCGGTGCATCGGCGCGCATTAACCCCTGCTCTTTCAGGTCAGTCCAAAGCGCCGCAGGAATGACGGTTTTGGCCGCAATGCCGTTGCTGTCGACCTCGGACACGCCCTGCCCGCCCGGAATCACTGACACCACATTGGGATGCAGCAGCGGAAATTGAAACGCCGCGTCGATCATGCGGGTGTTGTGGTCGGTGCAGATCGATTCGATTCGGGCGACGCGATCAAGAATGTTTTGAGGTGCCACTTCGTAGTTGTAATAGGATCCTTTGCGCGGTCCCGTTGCCAGAATACCCGAGTTGTAAGGCCCGCCCAGAACAATACCAAGGCCGCGGTTTTCGACCAATGGCAGAAAGGTTTCCAACGCGTCCTGTTCCAGCAGAGTATAGCGCCCGGCCAGCAGGAACATGTCGAAATCACCGCGTTTGGCCAAGGTCTGACAGGGTTGCCATTCGTTAACACCAACACCAAAGGCCTTGATGACCTCCTGATCGCGCAGCTCAATCAAGGCGCGATAGCCGCCCGCCATCAGCTCATCGTATTTGGCGTCGAGCGCCTGTTGCGAGCCCTGATTTGCAAGGTCGATATCATGCACAAACAGCATGTCGATGCGGTAAACACCCAGCCGTTCCAATGTGGCATCGACCGACCGCATCACGCCGTCATAGGTATAATCATAGACCTCTTTGCGCGACGGCACGTCGAACCATTTGCCAATACCATCGCGTTGATCCGGCGGGCAAGGTTGCAACAAACGCCCGACTTTGGACGACAGAACATATTCATCACGCGGTTTATCGCGCAAAAACCGGTTGAGCCGGGTTTCGGATAGTCCAAAGCCATAAAGCGGCGCGGTGTCATAATAACGCACGCCCAAATCCCAGGCACGAGTCAGAATGGCGCCGGCCTCATCGTCGCTGATCGAGGTATAGAGATTGCCCAAAGGTGCTGCGCCAAAACCCATTTCGGTGAAGGTCAGCCCGCCATTGCCCAGCCGGTCCCAGTGCCTTGTTTTGAATGACATCGCATGCTCCTTTGATTTGTGATTGACCTTAGGACGTTTTGGGATGGTCTGCACGCCATTCCTCGCTAAACTTGCCGAAATTGAGGCAAGAGGAGTATGAGCCGTGGGAAATTTTCAAAACGTCTTTGGCGACACCAAACCGGTGATCGCAATGGTGCATTTGGGCGCCCTGCCCGGGGCACCTTTGTATGATGCTGAAGCCGGGATTGATGGCATTGTTTCCGGGGCTTTGGCGGATTTAAACGCGCTTCAGGCCGCCGGGGTTGATGCGGTTATGTTTGGCAATGAGAACGACCGACCCTATGAATTCAAAGTGGATTCTGCGTCGACCGCAACCATGGCCTATGTGATCGGACAGCTGCGGTCGCAGATCACAGTTCCATTTGGTGTCAATGTGTTATGGGATCCACAAAGCACCGTTGCCTTGGCCGCAGCCACCAGCGCGCAATTCATGCGCGAGATATTTACCGGCACATATGCGTCCGACATGGGGCCATGGACCCCGGACGCCGGAGCGGCAATGCGCTATCGCAATCGGTTGGGCTGTGATGATGTGGCGATGCTTTACAATGTGTCAGCCGAGTTCGCCGATAGCCTGGATCGTCGCCCACTTGCGGACCGGGCGCGCAGTGCGGTGTTTTCGTCCATTCCAGATGCGGTTCTGGTGTCGGGGCAGATCACTGGCGAGGCCGCGGCGCTTGGCGATCTTGAGTCGGTCAAAGCGGTGCTGCCAGATACCCCGGTGTTGGCCAATACCGGGGTCAAACATGACACGATTGGCGACATTTTTCGGGTTGCAGACGGCTGTATTGTCGGCTCATCCCTCAAGGTTGATGGCCATACATGGAATGTGGTTGATGCAGATCGCGCCGCTGATTTCATGGAACGGGCGCGGGCCGCACGTCGGCGCGCATGAGCTATACCTTAGGCGTCGATATCGGCACGTTTGAAACCAAAGCTATGTTGGTCGACGGCGACGGACGCATTATCGCCAGCGCGAAACGTGGCCACGAGATGATCGTACCGCAAGCGGGCTGGGCCGAGCATCGTGCCGATTTGGATTGGTGGGGTGATTTCGTCTTTGTCACCCGTGCGATTTTGGCAGATAGCGGTGTTGATCCGGCAGATATCGCCTGCGTGGCCTGCAGTGCCATTGGTCCCTGTATGTTGCCGGTGGATCAGCACGGAACACCGTTAATGAACGCTGTGCTCTACGGTGTTGATACCCGTGCAGCGACCGAAATTGAGCTGTTGAACAGCCAGATCGGTGCGGATGTTATTTTAGAGCGATGTGGCAATGCGCTGACCTCGCAATCGATCGGGCCCAAGATCCTGTGGCTGAAAAGTCAACGCCCAGAAATCTATGCCAAAACTGCGCATATCCTAAGTTCAACGTCATATCTGGTGATGAAACTGACCGGTGAGATCACGATAGACCACTATACGGCGGCTAATTTCAGCCCGTTGTATGATGTCGATCTGCTGGATTGGGTCGATGATCTGGCCCCCGACATTATTCCGCTGAACAGGTTGCCGCGCCTTTTGTGGTCCACCGAAATCGCCGGGCAGATCACCGCGCAGGCTGCGGCTGAAACCGGGCTAACCATCGGTACCCCAGTCACCACCGGCACCATTGATGCAGCGGCCGAGGCGGTCAGTGTTGGGGTGCAGAATTCGGGCGATATGATGATGATGTACGGCTCGACCATCTTTATCATCTTGCTAACGGATAGCCGCGTGCGCGATCCACGCCTGTGGCATGCGCCGTGGTTAACGCCGGGCAGTCATGCGTCAATGGCCGGTCTGGCGACCAGCGGCACCCTGACCCATTGGTTTCGCGACCAGTTCGCGCGCGATCTAAACCGAAACGAGGCGTTCCCGGTGCTGGCATCAGAGGCTGCGGCTTCGCCGCCCGGAGCCAACGGATTGCTGATGTTGCCCTATTTCTCGGGCGAGCGGACGCCGATCCATGACCCATCGGCCAAAGGCGCGTTTTTTGGCCTGAACCTGACCCATACGCGGGGCGATATGTACCGCGCGATGATCGAAGGAATTGCCTATGGCACGGCGCATGTGGCCGAAACATTTCGCGATGTCGGCCAGACGCCCAGCCGACTGATGGCAGTGGGTGGTGGCACGCAGAATGCGCTTTGGTTGCAGGCGACCAGCGACGTGAGCGGATTGGACCAGATCGTTTGCGACAAAACGGTTGGAGCGAGTTATGGCAATGCGTTTCTGGCAGCGGTGGCAATTGGTCAAAAGGATCCAGCGGATATTGCCGACTGGAACCCGGTGGCAAAACATATCACTGCCCTGCCCCATCCGATCTATCAAAAGCACTATGCCCTGTTTCGTAGATTGTACGAGCAGACCCGTGATATTGCGGCTGAGTTAGGATTAACATCATGAGCGATATCTATGCATTGGCCCTCGCAGAGCACGGAAATGTCATCGGCAATCTCGGGTCAGGACTCATACCCAAAACAAGACGATTGCGACCAGCGCGATAGCCGAGAGGAAGAGTTCAGGGCATCTGTCGTAACGTATAGCAATGCGTCGCCAGTCCTTAAGTTTGCCAAACATATTTTCGATTTGTGGCGGGCTCTATATCGGGCCTTGTCATGCGGCATAATTTATTTTCGTGATTTTCGCGACGAGATGCACGGTTCAATCTTCATATCTTTCAATCCGTTACGAAATCTGTCTGCGTCATATCCTCGATCAGCAAGTAGCCATTTGGCCTATGGTAAGGAAGACAGCAGGGCTCGTGCACCGATGTAATCGCCCATGTTTCCAGCTGTCAGGAATAACCGGATCGGGCGTCCCAAAGCATCCGTAATGGCGTGCAATTTCGAACCTCTTAGTGATTTCCAATCACCTGCCGGTCGATGGTTCAAATCACCCTTTGTCAGCCCCCTCTCATTGAGAGCTTCACAATCAACTGTTGGGCAATGAATCAGACGACCTTTGGCCCGCTTTTTATTCCCAGGCTTGACGCCGTGCGATGCGCCTTGAGCCTCTCGTGGTTTGAAAACAAACCACTGTCAGGCAGTGGGTAAGTCGCGTCCACTGCCCGGCAGTCGAAACGCAGTTTCGATGAGAGAGGATCATGATCACATCGGTTTTGTCGCCCTCGTTGGCGAGTTCGATTAGGATGCGAGCGAAGATGCCTTTGCGGCTCCAGCGGACCCAACGGTTATAAAGCGCCTTTGGCGGGCCATATGCGTATCCCTTCTCGGGACATTGCTGCGCAATACCCTGTCCGCAATGGTAAGCCAGAAAAGATCACTCATATCACTGCTCCTCTTTCGAACCAGTGATTTAGACTTTCAGCGCAAAACCAATGGATCCTGACCCTAGATCAGATTGAGGTGGCGGCAAGTAACCGGATACCACCGCCGAAGCCCGACGCATCGTCGTTTATGGCTGTGGCCGCGAGGGGTTGCAACTTCGGGGATTTGCCATGCGCCTGCACCATCTGGGTGTGGATGTGACGATGCAGGGGGATGTGACCACGCCGCCACTAGGGGCCGGGGGTTTATTTCTGACCTCTGCGGGACCGGGGAAATTGTAGACTGTGCCTGCTCTGATGAGTGTGGCGCAAAAGGCCAGCGGATGTTCTGTTTCTGACAGCCGAACCTGAAACGCCGGCAAGCAAGTTAGCTACACATGTCCTGACCATCCCGGCCCAGACAATGGCTCGTGATACCGGGGATGCGGTGACGTCTGTTTTGCCAATGGGATCGCTATACGAAGGCGTGATATTTGTGTTGTTCGAGGTCATGGTGCCGACCTTGTGTCATATGCAGAAGGTATCAGCCGAAGACATGCGCGCGCGTCATACCAATATGGAATGATGTCTGACTTTTGGCGTAGGGTGGGTGAAAACCCACGCTTCTCGCCGGATGGCGCGTGGGTTTTCACCCACCCTACACCTTATTCCACAGCGCCCTATTTCACCGCACCCGACGCCATACCTTTGATGATGTACTTTTCCAGCACGATGCCAATCACGATCAGCGGCAGGATCGCCGAGAAGGACAACGCCGCCATTGACCACCAGTTGATCCCCTGACTGCCGGTCTGACTTGCCACCATCACCGGCAAAGTTTTGGCATCCGTTGACGTCAGCAATGCCGCAAAGAAATACTCATTCCACGTCAGCACAAGGCTCAGGATAAACGACGCTACCATGCCCGGCAGTGCAATTGGCAGAACGATGGTCAGAAACGCGCCCCAGATCGACAGGCCGTCGACCAATGCCGCCTCTTCCAACTCAACCGGGATTGACAGGAATTGATCGCGCATAATCCAAATAACGATCGGTAATACCGTCAACGTATACAACAGGATCAGTCCGATCCGCGTGTCCAGCAATGCCAGGTTTTTGTACAGAACCAGAAATGGTAGCGCCAATACCACCGGTGGCAGGATCAGCTGGCTGAGGAAAAAGAACGAGATGTCCGGGTTGCGCATGAATCCAAACCGATAGCGGAACCGCGATAGCCCATAGGCCGTCATGCTTCCCAAAACCACCGCCAATATCGACGATCCCACCGCTGCAATGGTTGAATTCCAGAATCGTTTGAGAAATTCCTCGCGCACCGTGCTTTCGGTGAAAATTGTATCCGGCGACAGGCCAAGTGATTTCCAGCCCTTCCATTTCGGGGTAAAATCCCACCACGGCACCATATTGCCCTTCATCACGTCCGGGGCCATTTTAAACGATGTCGTTATGGTCCAGTAAATCGGGAACAGACAGATGAACGTCCACAGGATCAGAATGCCGTAAATCACCATGCGTTTGCTGATCCATCCGGCCTTGTGGCTGAATGTGTCATGCGGCGATTCGTGGAAAATACGGGTGCTGTTCATATCAATATCTCGGGTTCATCCAACGGTCGACCAGCTTCATGAAAATCGTGATCGCCGCGACAATCAACACCAGATAAACCAATGCCAGCATCGTGCCATAGCCAACGTTTGATCTATCGCGGTATTCTCGGAAAATGAAACTGGTGACGCTATCCGTCGCTCCACCGGGCCCGCCCGAGGTGACGTTGATAACGATATCTGCCAATTTCAGCTTAAAGATAATGCGGATCAGCACGGCGGTGATGCTGACCGGTAACATCAGCGGAAACGTCACTTCCCAGAAATTACGCCACGGGCTGGCACCATCGACGCGCGCGGCCTCTTGGACCTCGGTTGGGATGGCCTGTAATCCGGCCAGAATCATGATCATCAGGAACGGGATATAGGTCCAGGCGTCCATCACCATGATGGTGGCGCGGGCAATTTCCGGACTGCCGAAAAAGCTTGGCGAATCCCAGCCAAGTTGGCGCGCCAGCCTTGCGATGGGACCAAAACGAATCTCCATCATTGATTTACCAACCATCCAGCTGACGGCAACAGGCGACAACATAAGCGGCATCAAAAACGCCACCCGAAAGAATTTACGTGCCCGAATTTCGCCGACCAATATCAACGCCAGACCAAAGGCAATGGCATATTCCACGATGATCGCCAGCGTGTAATACACCATATTTTTCAATGAGTTCCAGTAGAACGGGTCGTTCCACATCTGGCGGAAATTATCCAAACCATTGAACTGCCGGCCCTTGGGCGAGGCCAGGTTCCAGTCACTAAGCGCAATCAAGATGGCATAGAGCAGCGGGAACACCACCATGGCCACCACGAACAAAACACTGGGCAGGATGAACAGGATGCGTTTGCCGCGTTCGCCCTGCAACACCACCCGCGATATGCACAGGCTCGCGGCCCAGAACAGATAGCCGTAAAGCGCCGGGCGCCATGTTTCAAACGTGACCGAAATAACGCCGTATTCCGACAGACCCACCATGAGGAACGTTGCCAGCATTACCGCGGCCGATCCCCAGACCAGTCCTTTGCCCAGCATCACCCGACGCTGAGAAATCGCGTCTAATGTCACCACATGTAAGAGATCACCGTCATTGCTCATACTGACATGTTAGCTGTGAGTTGCGCGGGTGTTAAGCGGCTAAATGCACATATGGCACTCTGACTGAAAAAACTTTGGACAAAATCGAAATCAGACGGAGTCATGCCCCCTCGGCCAACCCATCCAGTGTGATCACACCGCCATCATGTCTGATCTGCAAATCTACCCCCCTGAAATACAAGCATACCAAAACCGCCACTCTGAGCGATCTGGCGAATATGATTTTTACTCTGGGGTAAAGTCGGTAATCTGGTCGTGCTCACTATGGCCGTTAAACACAAACACATCTTTGCCATTGCCCCGGTTAGGCTGCGGTCAGGCTATTGTTGCCATGCCCACCAAAGACAGCCAACCCGATGTTTGGCCACTAGCACAAAAATACTGCTGCCTTTCCTTTGATCAGGGTTTGTTGATCACCCCGTTTGGGATGGTGGCAAACCTCAATGCCTAACCGAACTAATTTGTGGACAATTAGGGGGTCGCAGAGTGTGACAACAGTTCCTATTTAGCAGTGACAAAACTGTATTGTTTCTCAGAACCCGGTGGTGTTTCCGTTGACACCCGATGGGTCTATATTAGACGGCAAAAGGACAGAACTTGACCCGCAGTAACTCGAAGAGACTGACATTATTCGCGGCGCTGGTTGCGGTTACAATGGCCATGGGCCCGATATACGCGTTGATCTTTTTGCCCAAATTTACCCTGGACGCCCTTGCTCCGGTCACATTGGATGGCCTGATTGGCGGCGTGTTGCTTTGGGGTGGATTGCTGTATCTTTGGCCAAGCAAAATATGCGCGCCGTTACGGCGACTGGCCTTTCCCTGGCACATCCTGTTTTTGCTGGTGCTTGTCGCGATCATCATTCCAATGACCGGCTGGATCGACAACCTCGTCCTCACTGGCACCTTCGCAGTTGATTTCGGTTTTCGTCCACGCGGGTCATTGTATCTGTTTGTGTTGGCGATCACGACCTTTCTGCTGATCATCATGCAGATTTCAAAGGTGATCGGGCCGCGTATTCTGGTTAATTTGCTGATCGGGCGCTATCACAATCCGGTTGAGGAAAAACGGATATTCCTGTTTGTCGACCTGATCGGTTCAACAGCACTGGCAAGCCAACATGGCGATCTTGGGTTGCAGCGCCTGTTGACCCGGTTTTTCTTTGATCTCGGGCGTCCGGTGGCGGAACATGGCGGCGAAATTCACGCCTATATTGGCGACGAGGTTATCATCACCTGGCCCTATAACACCGGGGCAGAACGGGCGCGATGTGTCCGGTGTTTTTTCGCAGTTCAAAGCGTTCTGCGCGGCCATGCCGAGGTTTATGACAAAATGTTTGGCGTCCGGCCCAGAATTCGCGCGGGACTGCATGGCGGTTCGGTTATTGTCAGTGAATGTGGTGATACCAAAAAATCGATCGTCTATTTTGGCGATACAATGAACACCGCCGCGCGCCTTGAGGGCGAGGCGAAACGCACCGACGAAGAGCTGATTGTGTCCGAACAATTGTTGCGCGACATCACATTGCCGGACGGGATTGTGGCCAAAGCCATGGGCGACGTGACGTTGCGCGGGCATGACAGCAGTACCGGCGTATTTGCGTTATCCAAAGCGGATGCGGTTTAGGATGGACCTTCGTCAAACCCGGCGGCTTTGAGGTCGCACCCCATAAACCCCATAAAAACGCCCGCCGGAATTGATCCCGGCGGGCGTAAATCACTTACATCCCAAGCGATGCTTTATACAGCTCGATCTGGCTTTCGCGACCAATCTGATCTGTGATCTTTTCCCAGGCCGCCGCAATCGCGTCTGCGGTTTCCTGAGCCGATCCATATTGCCCGGCAAAGCCTTTGGATAGTTCGTCTTCGGCAACCGAGTAGTACTGGAAAATACCCGGAATACGCGGTTCAATGGCCGCATTCGGGTGGTTGTAGCTCTCCAGGTTTGACCCGAGATAGTCCTCAACATAGGCCCGGTCATAGCCGGCGGCTTCCCATTCGTCATACTGGAAATGTGAATGCCGGTATGGCTGGAACCCTGATGGATAGGCCGACGCCCAAAGCGACAGATCACGCCCCCCCAGATGCGCCGCCGCAGACCAGGCTGCTTTGTGCTTTTTGGCATCTGAATCGACCCGTGCCATGACGTAAACACCCCAGCCGATATAGGCCATGTTGGGGGCTTCATTGGCCATTTGATCCCAGGATTCGGTCTTGGAATTATAGACCTCATCCGAACCAGGCAGGATGCTAAAGCCAACGACATCACCAACAACGGATGTGTCCGATGTGCGCGCACTTGACCCAACATCGCCCCACCAGCTGACACTACTGCCGGTACCTGCCAGAAACTGCTGGAACGCAGTGGTGCCAGGATCGGCGTTGATCTGATCGGTGGGATGGGTATCCATGATGTCCATGACTTCCTGGATAGCCCGTACAAAGGCAGGGTTATTAACCCGTGGCTTCATCGTATCCGGGTCAAACAGCCAGGCCGGATCATCCGGGTGCTTGGCATAGGCAGTGGCGCGATCCTCAAGGAAATAGTAGCCGAAACCACCCCAGCCTTTGAGCGGATCAAGATAACCATGTGCCTCAAGTCCGGTCAAAGGATCGGTCTTGCCCTTGAGGAACTTGGCATGCGCGTTCACCTGCGTCCATGTGGTCGGAGCAGCCCATTCGCCTTCGCCGCCCGATTCTTTCCACGCGGCTGCGAACTCTTCGTTCTCATAATAATCTTTACGATAGCTGAACGTGTGACAGTCACCGTCAATCGACACGCGATAGGTTTTGCCACCCCATGTGCCAACAGGCTCTTTCAGGTAATCAACATAATCGTCCATGTCGATCACGCCTTTGACCCATTCGGGCATTTCAGACGCAAGACCTTTGCCCAGAACGTCGCCCTCAAACGGTGCGCCCATTTCGATGATATCGAAATCAACGGTGCCCGTGGCGATGGATTGCTGCAAACGCGCGTTATAATCGGCCTGCGCCAGGTCGATCCAGTTGATCTTGGCGCCGGTATATTTCTCCCATGGTTTCAGGAAACCGCGGAACAGAAAATTGTGCAGGTTCTGGTTGTTCAGACCCATAAAGGTCAGCTCAACCCCATCAAACTCGCCCTCGGCGATGATGGCCTTTGTTGGCCCAAGCGTCAGTTCGCCAACCTTTTGCCAATCTGCATCTGTTGGTGATCCTGCGCCGACACCCGGAATTTTCAGGATTTCCTGACGCAGCGCTGCGTTGCTTTCAGCCTGTGCAGCGCCGACCCCTAGCCCCCCGGATGCGGCCACAAGGCTGGCAGCAGCCGTGCCTTGCAACATGGTGCGGCGGCTCATATGCGCCCGCATCATCTGATTAAATAGTCCAACTTTCATCGTCGATCCTCCCTAAAGTATGGGCAGGTCATTTTAGGGTCCTGAACACAGCGCATTGCCACAATCTGGTATGCGCTGCCTCAGCCCCTGACACTCTACCGACACACGGCATGAGTCTGACCTAGCCCCAAAAAGACTTTTTCAGTCTGGCCGCGACCTGTCAAGTTACTAACATGTTAGTTGTTCAGGAAGATGGACAGCGCAATTTACGTCGTCTAAGTCTTGAGTCTCAGCAAGCTGACACAAAAACAGGACGGACGATGGCAGAAGTCAAAATACAGGATGTGCGCAAAAGCTATGGCGCGGTCGAGGTCATTCATCGCGTTGATATCGACATTGAGGATGGCCAGTTTGTGGTGCTGGTCGGACCCTCGGGCTGTGGTAAATCCACGTTGTTGCGGATGATCGCCGGATTAGAAGAAGTCAGCGGCGGCACCATCAGCATTAACGATCGGGTGGTGAATAACCTACCACCAAGCGAACGTGACATCGCCATGGTGTTCCAAAATTACGCGCTTTATCCGCATAAAACCGTGGCGGCTAATATGGCGTTCAGCCTGCGCATGCGCCGTATGGACAAGGCTGAAATCGAAAAACGGGTGCGCCACGCTGCCGAGATTCTTGGCCTGACCGAATATCTGAATCGCCATCCCCGGTCTTTGTCCGGCGGGCAACGCCAAAGGGTGGCAATGGGGCGCGCGATTGTGCGCGATCCACAGGTGTTTTTGTTTGACGAACCGCTGTCCAATCTGGATGCCAAGCTGCGCGTACAGATGCGCGCCGAGATTCGCGAGCTGCATCAGCGGCTGAAAACCACCACCGTTTATGTGACCCACGATCAGATCGAAGCCATGACCATGGCCGACAAAATCGTCGTCATGCAGGGTGGTTTTATCGAACAGATCGGCACCCCACTTGAGCTTTATGACACGCCAGCCAATGTGTTTGTCGCCAGTTTCATCGGTTCACCGTCGATGAATTTCTTTGATGCAACCATCCACGGCGCGGAGATTGAGATCGCCGGCGTGCGCTTTGCGGCCCCAACGCGCTATGGGGTCAGTGACGGGCAAAAAGTAACCGTTGGCGTGCGCCCCGAACATCTGGAGCTTGCCGATAGCGGTCTGCAGTTGATTGTCGCTGTGGTTGAGCCAACAGGTTCGGAAACCCATGTGATCAGCCGAATCGGCAACCATGAGGTGACCGCAGTGTTCCGCGAACGCCACGCATTTGCGGCGCAGCAAACCATCCATTTGCGCCCGATCACTGAAAATATTCACCTGTTTGATGCCGAAACTGGCGTCCGAATCGAATAAGAGAATCTTATGAGTAAACGAACCGTTCTGTGTTTTGGCGACAGCAACACCCACGGCACCCGCGCCGTCCGGCATGCGCTTGATATTCGCCGTTTTGCCGCCGATGTGCGTTGGCCCGGTCAGATGGCGGCGATTTTGGGCGACGATTGGCATGTTATTGAGGAGGGCCACCCAAGCCGCACCACCGTGCATGACGATCCCATTGAGGGGCCGCATAAAAACGGTTTGGCGGTATTGCCGGCGCTGCTCGATAGTCATCGGCCGTTGGATTTGGTCATTATCATGCTGGGCACCAACGATCTGAAAATGCGTTATAGCCTGCCTGCGATGGACATCGCTGCGTCGCTTCAACGGCTGTTAACCTGTATTGCCACCTCGATCTCGGGCCCGAAACTGGCGGCGCCCAAGGTTCTGATTGTGGCGCCGGTTCCGATTATAGAAACCGGGTTTCTGGCCGAAATGTTTGAAGGCGGTGCCGCGAAGTCACAAAAACTGGCCAAGTATTTTGCCGCCGTTGCCACGCGCAATAATGTCGGGTTCTTTGATGCCGGATCGGTCGCCAAGGTTGATCCGGTCGATGGCATCCACCTGATCCCCGAGGGCCACGCCGCAATTGGCACCGCCATTGCCGCCGCTGTCACCGACGTGATGGACACTTAAAAACAGAGGAGCATTCCCATGCTGAAAGGTATTGATCCAAGACTAAACGCCGATGTGCTTTATACATTACGGGCGATGGGGCATGGCGATGTGCTGATCGTGTCCGACACCAATTTCCCGTCCGATTCCATCGGCACGGAAACGGTGAGCGGACAGGCGTTGACCATGCACAACCTCACCAGCGCAGAGGCCATCGAGGCAATCCTGTCCGTGCTGCCGTTGGACACATTTGTTGATGATTTCGCCGGGCGCATGGAGGTGGTCGATGCCCCCAATGACATTCCACCGGTCCAGGCCGAAGTGCAGGCCACAATCGACGCCGCCGAAGGTAAACCGCGGCAAATGGTGTCCATCGAACGGTTTGCGTTCTACGACCTGGCCCGAGAGGCCTATGCGGTAATCCAAACCGGAGAGCGCCGATTTTACGGCTGTTTCATGCTCCGCAAGGGCGTTATTTCTCCTGATGCAGAAGGTTAAAAACATGGATCAATCCATTGTTGTT
>JBLHMP010000035.1:0-37945 GCA_047623555.1 Granulosicoccus sp. | reverse complement strand
CCTGGCGGGACATCGGTCTGTCATTTTTCCATCTGGCTGGCATAAGTAGAACAATACCAGAACATCTTGGATTGGCAAGCCGTGTAACACTACATCCTGTGCTGCCGGATCAAAGGGGATAAGCCTTCAGGACCCCATTGCGGACAAATGGCGCTCTTGGAATAGAAAAACGCCATAGACGGAAAAGCAGAGACACAAAACACGCAATCAAATGCGTTTCCACACAGCCTCGGCCGTGAGTGACCATAGGTGCTGGCCTAGAGAATGGCGCTACATAGTGAGAAATTTCTGCTCAGAACCCATCTCGACCACCATAAAGGTGAAAAACTTTTGTATGCTTCTGGATCTCCGCAAGACTTGCCTTCGACGTCGACATGGCCCGAACGATTTTCCGGCCCTGTCAGTTCAGGTTGATTGCAGCTTTCGTTTGCGCACGCTTATCAACAGTCCAACAGTCAAGATAACAATCGCAAAAATACCGATCGGGCCAAGGGTCTCGCCCAAAATCAGAGCCCCCAAAAGGGCACCCCCTCCTGGTACTGCGGCAAGAATGACAGAGGTATTTCCACTCCCAATCGTTCGCGAGGCATGGGCAATGAAGAGTAGACCAAGAAGATTTGGCACAAAGCCTTGATAGACTGCCTGCAACAAAAACGGGCCCAAAGGCGCGTCTGCTAGACCGGATGGCAGCCAAAGCACCCAGACTGGCAGATAAAGGGCCGCATTGACGACAGTCCCGCAAAAGATGATCTGCATCGCGCCGAGTTGCCAGCGCTCTGACAGGACGACATAGGAGGAGAAAAAGACTGCTCCAACCACAAAGAGCAGATCACCGATCCATGCATCCTGGGTGCTGGAAACGCTCGCGTCCCATGCCAGCACAACCGCAGAGACAAGAATCAGCGCCGCGCCCAAGGCCTGCTGAATGCTGGGGCGCGCGCGGAATAGGAAAATCCCAAAAAGGATACTGATCAGAGGCAGCACCCCGTTCATGAAAATCCCCCCGTGGGCGGCGGGCGCATAGCGAAAGCCGGAAAAAACGGCGAGAATATAGACCGGCCCCAAAATGAACGAAAGCAGCGCAATCTGCTTTAGACGAAGCCCCCGCCAAGGTTTATAGTAAATACAGAGCGGTAATGCCACCAGAGAGGCAAGGCCATAACGCATCGCGGCCAGATCATAGATCGTGAGCCCGCTTTGATTGGCAACCCGGCTCACGATCAGCCAGAATGACCAGACAAAGACGATGGTCCATGCCGCAGCGTAGCCCGTGGTATGGGATGAGGATCTGGTGGGCATCTGTACTGCGCTCAACCTGAAAAAGTAAGGGGAACTCCCGACACAGCAGTAGGGTTTGGCTAGCGTAGAGGCAAGAGAGCGCTGGCAAAAAAGGATACGGATAAGTTGCAGCTTAGATCTGATGAGACGATGTTTTCGTCCTGCTGTGGGATACGTATTGCCGCCGTTAGCGCACGCGCAGCAAATGGGCACTTGTCCAAACTCCGCCTTCCAGCCGGTGAAAATGCTGCGCAATGCGCGAAAGGCAGGAATGCGAAAGCTGCACTGCAGCACTAGTCGATAGATTGAAGGGCACTTGTGGGCCGTTCGCGACGCCTACACCTCACATAGAAGCCAGTTCATACGGCCAAGAAAACCGGCGTCACATTTCCTGTTGACAGGTCTGCCCCCTCTTTACTCATACCTAGATCATCGAAGAAGAGCGCCATCCGCCTTGGCGATGCAGAAGCCGCAGAAAGCCAATGCAGGGTGCGACCCGCAAATCCCCAATAATAACAGCAGGCATATCATGTACACGGCTTTGACATATCTGTTTCAATTTCCCAAGCTGGGGTCGCGGCTTGGGAAAAGGGGTGTCGTCAGTTCAGAACCGAGAATTCGATCCGGCGGTTCTTGGCCTTGTTGGCGCGGTTGCTATTGGGCACCAGCGGTTGGTCTTCGCCGTAGCCGACGATATTCATTCTGGCTGCGGGAATGCCTTTGACCACCAGATAGGCGCTCACAGATTTTGCGCGGCGTTCGCTCAGGCGCTTGTTGGACGCTGATTGGCCATCCGAATCCGTGTGACCGCCAATTTCAATCGCCAGATCAGGGCAGCGGTTGACGACGTCATACAGATTGTCGAGCAGCGGTTTGCTTTTGTTGGCCAGAACAGCACTGCCTGAGTTGAAATAGATGTTGCCAGCCTGTGACAGGATTTCAAACCGCCCTACACATTCTTCGCGCCCCAAATTGCCCTTGGTTTCAAGAGCGGCAGAGCCCGGCGTAACGGTCACCATGACCTCGGTCATAACCGGTGAGGTGCCGGGACTGGAGCGGTCAAACACGAAATCAAAGCTGACGATGCCCAAGGGCACGATGACCACGCTGGCCGCCTCTTGCAGTTTGCCATGACCGGTTTCCAGATCAAAATCCGACAACAAAATCGCAATCGGCGTTGTAGCTGACACGGTCACGCGATCATTGCTCATCAAAGTCACGGCAACTTCGGCGGTTTTTTCCACCGATACGCCATGTAATGTCAGCGTATAGGTCATATCGACCATTTTGCGCCGGCTCGTATGCAGATCGGTCAGCAAAGCCGGGTCAAGTTGTGCGGTGATCGTGGCCTCGGGGTGCAGGAAGGTTTCAAAGAACAGGAACCGCATCCGCACGTTACGCAGATCAACATTGGTATCAACGGAATCCAGCAAAACCCGGATCTGAACCTTGCCGCCTTCGGTGATCAACCCGCTAAGGGTGGCAAACGTATTGGTCTCGGCCTTATTGCCCTTTTTGATCGACATGAACCGAAGTTCGGAATTGTCAGCATCTAATGTCCAGCCGTTTTCAAAGGGATCGGCACTTTGGGCCTGGGCGCCAGTTGCGGTCATCAGGGCGACCCATCCGGCCAACAGGACTGGCGCAAAAATACTGCGAGCGAAAATATGGATCATGGTATCCTCGTTGGGTTAAGCGGCAAGTGAATTAACAAATTGGATATGACTTTAGGTCGAGACTAACAGGAAACTTGCGCTTATGAATAAGAAAAGCGATAGTTTTCAGAACGAACGACTAATTTTAGCCAAAATTTAGTGCTATGTGTCAGCTTCCAACCAACCCTCGGGATCATCTCAGGGACCAGATCAGGAATAATGGATTGTCCTTACTCATGTCGCAAAGCAAATTTTTCAGTCCGTTGCTTGGCTTTCTTGCACTTATTTTGCTGACATCCGGTGCCGTCCGCGCAGAAGAGCGGTTGGCGCTGATCATCGGTAATTCACAATATGGAACGGTCTCGCCGCTGGATAATCCGGCGAATGATGCACGCGCCATCGCAGAGACGCTGGCTGGGCTGGATTTCAAGGTGACGATGCTGATTGACGCCACTCAGGTTGATATGAAACGTGGGATTTCCCAGTTTGGCCGCGATTTACGCAATGCAGGTATCGACGCCACCGGACTATTTTATTATGCTGGGCATGGCGTGCAAAGCTATGGCACCAACTATCTGTTGCCGGTCGATGCGGCGCTTAGTGATGCGGCCGATCTTGATCTGGTCGCGGTCGAGGCCCAGTCGGTGCTGCGCCAGATGTTCTCTGCCCGCAACAAAACCAACATCGTGATTTTGGACGCCTGCCGCAACAATCCGTTTAGCGATATTCTGGATTTCAATGACAATGGCCTGGCCGAAATGCAGGCCCCCACCGGGACGTTTCTGGCCTATGCCACAGCGCCGGGGTCCGTTGCGTTTGATGGGCTTGAGGGCAACAGCCCCTTTACCCGGGCGGTCGCCGAGCAGATGAAAACACCGGGCTTGCCCATTGAGCAGATGTTCAAACAGGTTCGCATTGAGGTGCTGGAAAAGACCAGCGGACAGCAAACGCCATGGGATGCGTCGTCATTGACCAGCGATTTCGTGTTCGCCGAAGCGGTGCAAATGACCGTTGAGGAATTGCAGGAACAACAGCTGTGGCTGTCGGTCGAGGCTTCGGCTGATCCGATACAATTGATGCTGTTTTTGCGCGGCTACCCTGACAGCACCTATGCCGTTGAGGCGCGCAAGTTGTTGACGTCGGTGATGGAACAAGAGCTGAATTTGGGGACCAAACCCGAACCCACCGTCGCGGCCAACACCCCATCCGATGCCGAACAAAAGATGTTTGAAGCCGCACAAGCCGAAGCGAGTGTTACTGGCTACGAGATCTATTTGCAGGCGTTTCCAGACGGGGTTTTCGCCGAATTTGCCGAACAGGAATTGACGGCTTTGCAGCTGAAATCTGGCAAAGACCCTATCGGAGAAGGCGTTCCAATGGCTAAGGCGGCGCCGGACTCGTCGCAACAAACAACAGATATTCCAGCCGGGATCATCACGTTTGAATCGCCCTTGGTGTCGGTTTTGCCCGAACTTTCAGGCAAGACCATTGCCGAAATGATCGGCAGTTCCCCGTTGTTTCCCCCGATCGAGGGCCTGCCCGAGGAATATTGGAAAGACAAAACCTGCAGCAATTGCCACCAGTGGGATTCGGAACGGTTATGCGTACAGGCCAATGTTTATCTTAGCCTGAACATGCAGCGGTCGTTGGACAAACAGCACCCGTTTGGTGGCGCGTTAAAACGCAATCTTAAGGCATGGGCGGCGGGCGGCTGTCAGTGATCTAATTCTGAGAGGTCGTGACAAAGAAATAAACCCATTCACCTTTGAAATCCGTATGTAGGGTACGGGCCTCTGCAACGCGGGTTTTCAGCCATTCCAGATAGGGCGCCGCAGGTTCAATAATCGGGCGCAAGCCATCATAAAGCGATTCAGATGCGGCAAATGCTACGGTGATTTCCTGGCCATAAGGCGGGCCAATGAGAATCTGCAACCCCGCGTCACCCGCCTGTTTGGCGCCAATCCGCAGGGCAGATCCGGCGGCTGACAAGGTCAGCGGAATCTGATCATTGGGGGCCAGATGCAACACATTGCCGTCGGCATCAAAGTAGTCGACATAGACCCAGGCATCGTAATCCGGCGCGGTGATGTCAAAGAACAGCCGATCATTTTCGACAAACTCTAACTCCCGCACATGGGCGTCGGCACCGATGACCCGCGGGTTGGTGTTCTGATCGGTGGATTGTGGCAGGCCAACATCGGCAATGCCGGACAACGCCCCACATTGCGGGCGCGGCAAGATCAGGATTTTGTCCGACACCACAATGTCAGTTCCCATTTGCGCCTGCAACGCGGCCAGCACCGGACCGCGCAGATCACTGTCCGGAATATGGCCGTTAACCTGCAAGGTCGCCGTATCCGGATCAAAGCCAACCTGAAGTCGCGAACAGGGCACCTGGGCCAGTAGCGTTGACACGCCGTCCCGCAGGGCATCGCCTGAAATCTTGATATCACCGGGTTGCATAAAGCTTTGGAACGCGGCGAGTGAGACCGGATCAACCTCGCCGCCACCATCGCCGGAAAAGGCCAGCGCGGCCTTTAGTTTGCGGGCGTTTGGCGGTGTCTGTGGGCTAGGGTGGGCAATGGGCGTGGCTTGCGGCACTGGTGCTGAACTAGGGGCAACTGCCGGGGCGGGCGTGTCGGTATTGGTGAGCGATGGCAGCGCCAGGGTGGCCTGGACGGCGACAGGAATGATCGCTGCTGGCGTCGCGGACGAGGTCATCAAAACGGCTATAGGTTGGATCTGCGCCAGCACTGGCTGCGTGCGTACCACGGCGGCCAACAGGATGGGCACGGGTTGCGCACTTGCTGTTACCATTGCGGCGGGGCGGACCTGCGACAGGGGTGGGTTGCCCTTGGTGATCACCGTCAAATTTTCTGGCGCTGGCATGGCGGCGGTTGGAACCGGGGCCGTGGCAGGTTTCACATCACTGATCTGCTCACTGCGTTTCACCTGGGCCAACGGGGCAGAATCGGGGCCTGTCACCCGAACCACATCTGACGCAGGTGGGTCGGCGGTTGGAACCGGGGCTGTGGCAGGTTTCACATCACTGATCTGCTCACTGCGTTGCACCTGGGCCAACGGGGCAGAATCGGGGCCTGTCACTCGAACCACATCTGACGCAGGTGGGTCGGCGCTGGGCAGGGTTTGCGCAGGCGCCTCAACCGCCGAGGCGCGGGATCGCGGAATAGCACCGGCGGCGACATGGGCACCGCTTGCGTCATGTGTTTCGGTGGGTTGACTTTGGGGGGATTGTTCCTGGGCGGTGGTGCGATCGAGCTGATAGGCCTGCACTTCGATTTCGCTGGTGGGCATTGCTTGCTCGGTCACCGGTTCCGGGTCAACCGCGATCAGCAGCAGGCCCAGCACAACGCCATGCACCAGCGCCGATCCCGCCACACCGCCTGCCCAAAGTGCGCCCCGTGACGTCATGGCGTCGGGGCCGGGGTTACAACCAGAACCACATCGCGAATGCCCATTGCTTCGGCCGATCCAACCAGCGGCAAAACATAGCGCAATTCGGCGTTCCGATGCGCATTCAGGCGCAGCCGCAGGTCAGGGTTTTGCTCCAACATCGCGGTCAGCGCCGCATCCAGTTCACCACGCGAAACGCCGGTGCCATCCAGCGCCAGATCGCCGGTCTCGCTGATGGAAGCCGTGGCGCCACCGGCGGGCATATCGGTGCCGGTCTCGGCAATCGGTGGGTCGACCTCAAACGGGGCAGTGGCGTCCATGCGCCCGATCAGCATGAAGAACACCAGCAAAAAGAACACCACGTCAATCAGTGCTGTAATGGTTTCGGTGTGGGCCGCGCGGGGCGGGCGGGTCAGTTTCATTGGCGCGCCTCAAGCCGGATAACGCGCAGTCGTACGGCCCCGGCGCGGGTGGCGGTATCCATCACCGAAATCAGCGCCTGTGTCGTCGCCGCCGCCGAGGGCAACACAACCACCTGTGTCAGCGGCTCATCCGTCAATGTCAGGCGCAAATGATCGCCCAGTTCAGGTTGCGTCAGTGTCTGTCCACGAATCACCGGTATCCCGTCTGAGCCGAGCCGCACCATCACCACGCCGCCGACATCTGTCGCGGGGGCCGCTGCTCTGGCATCATCCTGTTGCCGCACCGCCGGGATCATATTCAGGTCCAGATAGGTCGAGGTAACCATGAAAAACACCAGCAGGATCAGCAGCACATCAATCATCGGCACCAGCGAGATCAACACGCGGGGCGGGGTTGGGCGATTGAGGTTTAGGCCGGCCATTGGCAGGTCCCTTCGGATTTTACAGCGCTAGACTGGTGGGTTCTGGTCGATCGCCATGAGCTGGCCTACGGCGCTCTCCATCCGTTGGGCGGCGCTTTCGATACGCGAGGCCAGTAATCCGGCAGCCACAGCGGCAGGAATCGCGACCAGCAGGCCAACAGCAGTGGTCAGCAAAGCCTGCCAAATACCACCGGCCAACACGCTGGCATTGGCGGCCCCTTCGGCCATTTCCAGTTCCTGAAACGATTGGATCATGCCCAGAACCGTGCCAAGCAGACCCAGCAAGGGCGCCACCATCGCGATCAGTTCCAGCACCCGGATCATAGTGTTCATCTGCGCCAGTTCTTCGTTGCCGCGCCGGGTCAGTTCGGCGTCAAGGTTCGCGCCTTTGAAATTGGCAAGCAGCGCCTTCATCGCATAGGATGTCAGACGGTCAGCTGGCGATTTACCTGCGGCAACAGCGATTTGCGCGCCGTGTTTGTCGCCGGATTGCCATTGCTGAAACGCGGCCTCGCGCAGCGGCACACCGGACCGACAGTTCCAAAGTTGCAGGATTTTTACGACGATTAAGGTCAGCGATATCGCCGACAGCACGGCCAGAACGGCGATGATCGGACCGCCTGTGCCCAGAAACTCCCAATACGCGAGCATGGTCTATTTCACCAGCGGGGCCGAAGCCTTGCTGCCCAGATCAAGGATCGGAAAACAGTCGATCTCTTCGCCGTTCTGTGGCTTGCACGAGGTCAGTTCGTGCAACAGGATCTCTGAAATATTGGTGCATGTCGTATCCGGAATTTCGAACAGTTTCAGCGTGGTGCGCGCCACTGGCAGGGGGGCGGCGTCAATCGACAACAGACGATCAATCACCCCGTTGCCATCCAATATCGCCAGCGACATCTCAAAGCCATCAAAGCTGTTGTCGGTCTGGTTGCGAAACAGGAAAAATATACGACAGCCACCGCCTTCCATTTCTTCGAATTTGTTCAGCTCAACACTGAGACGGCCAGTATCTGCTTGCGCCAAAGTTGCAGCGCTTAGGAGTAAGGCAACACCTGCTATAAGGGATTTAAACGGGATCATTCGGGCCTCCGGTTGGGGTATCACAAGGGAAATGAGTCGCCGACTATGTCAGGCGAGAAATTTGGTAGTTCGGGCCCAATTGCCCGATTTTTACCAAAAGTATTTAAGAGGCCAAATATCACACCCTCTATCGAAGATCTTTGTGTAATACTGACAGGTATTTGCGTGTTTGTAACGATTTTATCCACTAATTTCGGCTCTTTACATGGGGTGATCTGCATGGCAGGATCAGCGTATGTTTGCAGGCAATAGACAAAGGTCATGGTGTGTTTGTTGCTCATTTTTACGAATTTACAAAGAGCGTTTCCTTCAACTTTTATGTCCGCCATGCCTTGCCCCTTACGGTAAGGTCGAAATTCAATTGACTTTAAGAAAACGATAAGGCTGACTTAGGGTCAAGGCATTGTTTATATTTGTTGTGCGATTTGGCAGGATTAACGACATCGACTGATGTCACTGCGCGGGTTTGTACTATCGCAAGATTTTAGTCCCAAAGGGGGAAGCATGGATCCGACTGTTTTATTACAGGCGAAAGGTGATGACTTACCAAGCGGTGAGAACCTTGAGTATGATCCTACGTTTATAGAGCTGGAGCTGGCCGCTCAACCGGGCGAAGAGCGCCAGATCGGCGATGAGATCATCGAAGCCGAAGATCCTGATTACGGCGAAGTTCGCAAAAAGGCACTTGTGGTGCTTGAGCGCAGCCATGATTTGCGCGCGGCGGTTTTTCTGGCAGACGCGATTATGCAGTCCGAGGGGATTGGCGGGTTTGCCGATGTGACGACCTATATTCGCGGTTGTCTGGAACAGTATTGGGATACGTGTCATCCCGAGTTGGACGAGGATGATGACAACGATCCGACGATGCGGATCAATGCTATTCAGGGATTGTGCGGACAGCCCGACGAACAGGCCGGGCCATCTCCGGTTTATCGATCGCTGCGCCGCGTTGCGCTGACAGACAGCCGTAGTTTTGGTGGCATGTCGTTGCGGGACATGGAAATCGCTGACGGTCAAATTCCGGCGCCTGCCGAAATGACCAACATACCCGACACAGCTACGATTTCGGCGGCATTGCAGGATACCGATGAAGAGACGTTAACCGCGATAATGGCTGCGGTGGCGCTGGCGTCTGAAAACGTCACAGCGATCAGTGCGACGTTTGATGAAAACACGCCAGGGCAAGGGCCGGATCTGGAGCCTTTGCTGAAACTGCTGGCCAAGATGACCCGTCGCATTGGCGAACAGGTCGGCACGGATGTGGCCGAAACGGATGGCGCTGGTGATGACGATAGTGCCCAGGCCGATGACGGTGGGGCCGTTGTTCGCGGTGGCGGATCGATCAACTCACCCTCAGATGTGTCCAGCGCATTGGACCGGATCATCAGTTATTATGGCCGGTCTGAACCCTCTAGCCCAATCCCGATCCTATTGGTCCGGGCCAAGCGTTTGGTTAATGCGGATTTTTTGACTATCATGCATGATATGGCGCCAAAGGGGATCGATAATGTGCACCTCATCGGGGGCATCGAGGACGACGATTGACCCAGGTCTGATCGGGGCGGCAACACCGAACAATACGACGAAATTTCAGTATAGACACTTAAAGTCAGTAAGGAGCATCAAATGGCGGGAAGTTCACAGAAATTCATAGCGCGCAACCGCGCGCCGAGGGTTCAGATTGAATATGATGTCGAACTCTACGGAGCGGAAAAGAAAGTTCAACTACCGTTTGTGATGGGTGTGATGAGCGACCTTGCCGGCAAATCCGAAGTGCCGCAGCCTTCGGTGGCGGATCGCAAGTTCCTTGAGATCGACGTCGACAACTTTGACGACCGGATGAAATCGATGCAGCCACGCGCCGCATTTACCGTGCCCAACACGTTGACCGGCGAGGGCAATATGGCCGTCGATATCACGTTCGAAAGCATGGATGATTTTTCGCCTGCTGCGATTGCTGCCAAGGTTGAGCCGCTAAAGGAACTGTTGGATGCGCGCACTCAGCTCTCCAATCTGATGACCTATATGGATGGCAAAACCGGAGCCGAGGATCTGATCGCCAAGATCATTCAGGATCCGTCTTTGCTGAAAACGCTGGCCGCGCAGGCCGCGCCGCAAGCCGACACAGAAGAAGAGTAGGAGGACACCATGGCCGAAGAACAAGTCCAGGCAGAAGCCGCAGAAGGCGCCACCGCCTTTGGGTCGTCCGAATTCGAAAACCTGCTGCAAAAGGAATTTCGCCCGAAATCGGATCAGGCCAAATCGGCTGTTGAATCCGCTGTCAAAACATTGGCTGAACAGGCGCTTGCCAATACCGCGCTGATTTCTGACGATGCGCTGCGATCCATCGAGAGCATCGTTGCTGCGATTGATAAAAAGCTGACAGAGCAGATCAACCACATCCTGCACAATGAGGAATTCCAGCAAATGGAGGCCGCGTGGCGCGGGCTGCATTATCTCGTCAACAATACCGAAACCGACGAGATGCTGAAAGTCCGGGTGATGAACATTTCCAAAAAGGAAATGCACAAAACCCTGCGTAAATTCAAAGGCACAGCGTGGGATCAATCGCCGATCTTTAAAAAGATTTACACCGAGGAATTCAGTCAGTTGGGTGGCGAACCTTACGGCACTCTCGTGGCCGACTATCATTTTGACCATTCGCCGCCCGATGTTGAACTGCTGGGTGAGATGGCCAAGATTGCCGCCGCAGCCCATGCGCCGCTGATCACTGGGGCGCAACCGTCGCTGTTTCAGATGGACAGCTGGTCGGAATTATCCAACCCTCGCGACCTGACCAAGATTTTTCAGACACCGGAATATGCCTCATGGCGATCCTTGCGCGAAAGCGAAGATTCCAAATATGTCGGCCTGGCAATGCCGCGGTTCCTGGGGCGTCTTCCGTATGGCTCTAAAACCGATCCGGTTGAGGATTTTGCCTTTGAAGAAGACACTGATGGGTCGGACGCCAACAAATATGGCTGGGTAAATGCAGCCTACGGCATGGCCGTCAACATCAACCGGTCGTTCAAAGAATACGGCTGGTGTTCGCGAATTCGCGGTGTGGAAAGCGGCGGTACGCTGGAAAACTTGCCGACGCATACCTTCCCGACCAGCGATGGTGGTGTCGATCAGAAATGCCCGACCGAAATTGCCATTGATGACCGTCGTGAATCTGAATTGGCCAAGAACGGCATGATGCCACTTATTCACCGCAAGAACACAGACAATGCCACCTTTATCGGTGCGCAGTCTCTGCATAAACCTGCGGAATATGATGACCCTGATGCCACGGCAAACGCAAATCTTGCAGCCCGTTTACCATATCTTTTCGCAACATGCCGTTTTGCGCATTACCTGAAATGCATGGTTCGCGACAAGGTAGGCTCATTCAAGAGCCGTCAGGACATGGAAGGCTGGCTACAGGACTGGATCAACCAGTATGTTGATTTCAACGCGGATATTTCATCCGAAAAGGAAAAGGCCCGCAAGCCACTTGCCGCTGCTGAGGTTGTTGTCGAGGAAGTAGAAGGCAACCCCGGCTACTATTCATCGAAGTTCTTCCTGAGGCCGCACTATCAGCTCGAAGGGCTGTCAGTATCGCTTCGTCTGGTGTCGAAACTGCCTTCTGAGAAGGGCGGGTAATTAGACAACACCCGACAGAAAAAGAAGACCAACATTTAAGACCAAGACCAAACTTTAATCATGAAAGGAAATCATTATGGCTGCCAATATATTTATGCTCTTTGACGACATCACCGGTGATGCAACCGAATCCAAACACACTGAGTGGGTGGTACTGGAATCTGCAAGTTGGAGTCTGGAGCGTTCTGTTGACATGTCTGACATTGGGTCAACCCAACGGGGTCACGCCAACTCTAACTTCGGCAAGCTTGAGTGTACCACGCAAGTTGGCATTGCATCGAACGGCCTGATGCTGTCGGTTGCCAACGGCACCATCCGCCCCGAAATCACCATGCACTTGTGCCGGTCTGGCGACAGTGCTGGTGAGGGTCTGATGGTGTACAACATCTGGAAGTTCAAGCACTCGACCGTTGACAGCTATAGCGTGTCGATGGGCGCTGATGGCATTCCTGAGGCCAACTTTACCTTGGCCTATCTGGCGTTGGAAGTTGAGTATAAAGAGACCGATCAGAAGACCGGTAAACTTTCCACGAAGAACACCTTCAAGTGGAATGTTCAAACTGGTATGTCCGAGTACTGAACGAAGCCGAACGATCCGGGCGCACCAATCGCGCCCGGTTTTCCTTTTTGCTGATCTGCACGGATCGGAGCGATATTCATGACCCCTCAGGAACATTTGAAGGCCGGAGACCCCGGTCAGGCCCTGAAAGCGCTTCAGGATCAGGTGCGTTCCAATCCGGCAGATGCGAAACTGCGAATTTTTCTGTTCCAGCTGCTTTGTGTTCTGGGTGATTGGAAACGCGCCATTACCCAGCTGAAACTAAGCGCCGAACTGGATCCTGCGGCGACGTTGATGGCCCAGACCTACCGCGAGGCGATCATTTGCGAAGTGTTCCGCGAAAAGGTGTTTGCGGGCGAAAAAGAACCACTAATTTTGGGCGAGCCACAGGAATGGCTGGCCTTGCTGATCGAGGCGCAAAAGGCGCTGTCGGCTGGCAAACCTGATGAGGCTGCGGCGGTCCGCGCCCGCGCCTTTGAGGCGGCTCCGGCCTGTGCCGGGGTGATTGACGGCAAACCGTTTGAGTGGGTGGCCGACGCGGATATGCGGCTTGGTCCGGTGCTCGAAGTCATCATCAACGGGCGCTATTTCTGGCTGCCGTTCACCGCGATCAGCCAGCTAACAATTGATGAACCAACCGATCTGCGCGATGCGGTCTGGACGGCGGCCACCCTGACGCTGGTCAATGGCGGCGAGGTCGTCGCCCTGATCCCAACGCGCTATCCGGGTACTGAAAAATCCGATGACCCAATTGCCAAACTGGCCCGCACCACGACGTGGAATGACGTTGGTGCCGATACGTTTGTCGGCAGCGGTCAGCGCCTGTTGGCCACGGATCAGGGCGATATTGCATTGATGGATATCCGTAATCTGACGATGGACACCACTGACGGGACAGTCGGCGATGGCTGACAAGACCCTTGCCGAACGCTTGCAACCGTCGCTGTTGGATCGGCTGACAGACAACGCTCCTGGTGATTTGAAGGAAGCACGCGAAACCCGGGTGATTGATATTTCTCGCCTGCGCGAAATCATCCAGCGTGATTTGTCGTGGTTGCTGAACACCCATAATATTGAGAACACGTTTGACGCCAAAGCCTATCCGCATGTGGCAAAATCGGTACTAAATTTCGGTCTACGCGAGGTGTCGGGTGAGTATTCGACGCTGGAGCGCTCGGAGTTGGTCCGCCGGTCGATTGAGCGGGCAATTTCCATCCACGAACCGCGCATTATCGAAGGCTCGGTTGATGTGACCCTTGGCGCCGAAGAAGACGGCGATGATATGGTTGTAGAGCTTAGTATTCACGCCGATATGTGGGCGCAGCCGATGCCGCTTGAGCTATTTTTACGCAGCCAGGTTGATGTGACCACCGGCGAAGTCACCGTCGAGAGGGGCCGGTAAAACATGGATACCCGGCTGGTAAAGCATTACGAATCTGAACTGATGTATTTGCGCGATATGGGGGCTGAATTTGCAGAGGCCTATCCTAAAATCGCCTCCCGTTTAGGCATGGAGGGGGTCGAGGTTCTTGATCCTTATGTCGAACGTCTGCTGGAAGGTGTGGCGTTTCTGTCCGCACGGGTGCAGCTCGAATTAGAACTGCAATATCCGGCGTTTACCTCGAACCTTTTGGAAATTATCTATCCGCATTATCTGGCGCCTACACCGTCGATGATGATCGCGGCGTTTGAGCCCGATCCGGCAAATTCGGCGATCAAGGATGGCTATGTGATGCCACGCCAAACCGTGCTGCGCAGCCGCCTGATGGAGAACGAACAAACACCTTGTGAATTTCGCACTGCCGCCGACCTGACCATGTGGCCGATCGAGATTTCCGAGGCCGAATATATCGACGGGCGCGGTGCTCTTGTGGCGGCCGGTGTTGTCGGCAATGTCGCGGCGACAGCGGGTATTCGTTTGCGTTTGCGTCGCACGGACGGCGAACCGATGGCCGAATTGACGATGGACAATCTGGTGGTGCATTTGAACCGGGGCAATGGCAACAGTTGGCTGTTACTCGAAGTGCTGTGCAGCCAGGCTCAGGGCCTATGCGGGCGCTCTACCGATCGGCGGGCGGACTGGACCGAGGTTCTGAAAAACGGTGCAGTTGAGCCGCGCGGATTTGAGCAGGACGAGGCATTGTTGCCCACGCCCGGGCGGTCGTTTGATGGCTACCGGCTGTTGCAGGAATATTTCGCCATGCCGGAACGGTTCCTGTTTGTTGATTTGCAGGGCCTGCAACCGGCGATTAAGCGGGCAAAGGGTGATGATGTTGATATTTACATCCTGCTGAAAGAGGGCCGCCGTGAGATCGCCTCGCTGGTGGTTCCTGATGCCTTTACCTTAAATGCTGTGCCCGCCATCAACCTGTTTCCAAAACGCTGTGACCGGGTCAACATCAACGCCCGCGACACCGAACAACATGTCATCCCTAGCCGCACATCAGGCATGGATTTTGAGGTTTACAGGCTTGAATCCGTGACCGGTATCAGTGGTCAGGGGGCTGATGATGTTGGGTTTCGTCCGTTCTATTCGTCGACTGATTTAACCGCTGCTGGTGAAACCCATCCGGCCTATTACACCATGCGGCGACGTATGCGGCAGCGGTCAGAAAAGGAACGGCTGCGCGGCGTACGCACGACTTATCTGGGCTCTGAGGTTTATCTGACTTTGGTGGACCGTGCACAGGCACCTTACGCGGCGGATCTGGAGCAATTGGCCGTGCGCGCCATGTGTACCAACCGCGATTTGCCGATGCTGCTGGCCACAGGTGACGCGGATGTATTCCAGCTGCCCGAGGGTGGGCCAGTCAAATCCATCCGCCTGCCGGTGTCGCCAACGCGGCCACATCCGACATTGGCTCAGGGCGATACGGCGTGGCGGTTGATCAGCCACCTGAGCCTGAATTATCTATCGGTCGCCAATTCGGAATCTGGCGATTCGGTGCAGGCATTGCGCGAATTAATCGGCCTTTATGCGCCATTGGGCGACCGGGTGACGGAAAAGCAGCTCGAAGGGATCGTATCGGTCAAAAGCCGCCCCATCGTGCGCCGGATGAGCGACGAGGTGCTGTCGACAGCCCTGCGGGGTCTCGAAGTGACGATAGATTTCGACGAAAGCTTTTTTGAGGGCACCAGCGTTTATGTGCTGGGCGCCGTGATGGAGCGGTTTTTTCGAAAATACGCCACCATCAACAGTTTTACAGAAACCGTTTTAACAACACATAAACGTGGGGAAATTGCCAGATGGCGACCGGAAAAAGGTCTGGGCCGGATGATCTGAGCCACTTTGACAGGCTTGTCAAAGAACCTGAGAAACATCACGTGTTTCAGGCGCTGCGGCTGCTTGAGGCGCACTATAATGACGCGCCGCGTTTGGGCGAGAGCCGTCGCCCCCGCGAGGACAAAGTCCGTCTTGGTCAGGTTGCCGAACTGGCGTTTCCACCGTCGTCGATCGCCGAATTCAAACCACCAAAGGCGGGCAAACCGGCGCGCCTGATCAATCGTTTCTTTGGCCTGTTCGGACCGCACGGGCCGTTGCCGTTGCACCTGACCGAATACGCCCGCAACCGGCTGCGCAATCATCGCGATTCAACCTTTGTTGCGTTTGCCGATACGCTGACGCACCGGCTGATGAGCCTGCTGTACCGCGCCTGGAGCACAGGCCAACCGGCGCCTAGTTTTGATCGCAATGACGACCCGATTGCGCGCAAAGTTGCGGCGTTGGCGGGCTATCACGGCGAACATTTACAGCAACGTGATGCGATGCCGGACCTGTCGAAATTGTATTTCGCCGGTCACCTGTCGCAGGGCGCCAAAAACGCCGAAGGCTTGGTTTCGATCCTGTCGGCATTTTTTGATGTGCCGGTCCATATCCAGCAATATGTCGGCTCGTGGCTTGAACTGGAACCCGACGATCGATGGCAACTTGGCGGTATGGCCCGATTGGGTCAGACCACCAGCCTTGGCAGCCGGGTTTATAGCCGCGCCGCCAAGTTTCGCATTGTCATTGGGCCATTGCCCTTGGCCGATTATGAACGGTTGTTGCCGGGCGGGGCGGCGTTGCAGCGGCTAACGGCGATTGTGCGCAACTATGCCGGCGACACAATGGATTGGGACGTAAATTTGATACTGGCGGGCGACGAAGTTCCGCGTGCCAGTTTGGGCGGGACTACGCGGCTGGGCCATACCAGTTGGACGGGAACCCGCAAAGACAGTGATGAAAGCCGCGAGGATGCCGGGGATTTGTACCTCTATCCCGGCGTGGCATTGGGATAACAGGGAAGGATAAGTGATGAGCGAGATCAGCCGGATTGCGTTGTTTGGAAAACTGAACAAGTTGGGGTATCAGGCCGTCGAAAGTGCGACGGTGTTCTGCAAGATGCGCGGTAACCCCTATGTCGAGGTGGTGCATTGGATGCATCAAATCCTGAACGTTCAGGACAGCGATATTCACCGCATCGTACAGCATTACAATCTGGACCCCGGCAAAATCGCCTCGGACATGACCCGGGCGCTGGATATGTTACCGCGCGGCGCCAGCACGATTTCCGATCTGTCGGAGCATTTGATGGACGCGATGGAACGCGGCTGGGTTTGGGGCTCGTTGCTCTATAGTTCTAATCAGGTGCGCACCGGACATCTGTTTCTGGGCATGCTAAAAACCCCGGCGTTGCGCAATATCCTGAACTCAATTTCGCCGGAACTGGCCAGTGTTGGGCCCGATGATCTGGCGGATAATTTCGCCGAAGTTACCGATGGCTCGCCCGAAGAACGGTTGGTGCCACAGGACGGATCACACACCGGCGGCGCTCCGGGCGAGGCATCGGATGCGATTGCACCGGCGCAGATGGGCGGCGAAGAGGCGTTGGCGCAGTTTTGCACCGATATGACCGAACAGGCCCGCAACGGCGAGATTGACCCGATTGTCGGTCGCGACGAGGAGATCCGGCAGGTCATCGACGTGCTGATGCGCCGTCGTCAAAACAACCCGATCCTGACCGGCGAAGCGGGCGTTGGTAAAACCGCCGTTGTCGAAGGCTTTGCGCTGCGTATTGCGCGCGGGGATGTGCCGCCGTCGATGCGGGACGTGCGCCTGCTAATGTTGGATGTTGGCCTGTTGCAGGCTGGTGCCTCGATGAAAGGCGAATTTGAGAATCGGTTAAAATCGGTGATCGAAGAGGTGCAGGCCAGCACCGTGCCAATCATCCTGTTTATCGACGAAACCCATACGCTGATCGGGGCCGGGGGCGCTGCGGGTACGGGCGATGCGGCCAACCTGCTGAAACCGGCGCTGGCACGCGGCACATTGCGTACAGTCGGCGCGACAACCTTTGCCGAATACAAAAAATACATCGAAAAAGACCCGGCATTAGCGCGGCGTTTTCAGGTTGTTCAGGTCGATGAACCTAGCATTCCCAAGGCCATCCTGATGATGCGCGGCATCGCCACGATGCTGGAAAATCACCATCAGGTTCAGGTGCTTGACGAAGGTATCGAGGCGGCGGTTTCCCTATCGGCGCGCTATATCCCGGCGCGTCAGTTGCCGGATAAATCGGTGAGCCTGCTTGATACCGCCTGCGCCCGTGTGGCGGTTAGCCAACACGCGGTTCCTGCCGAAGTTGACGATTGCCGACGCCGGATTGAGGCCTTGACAACTGAGCTCGAGATTATCGGCCGGGACGAAACCGCCGGCTATGACATCGGTGATCGGCGTGAGGTCGCGAAAACCACGATGGCCGAAGAAAAAGAGCGGCTTGTTGGTTTGAACGCGCGTTGGGATGCGGAAAAAGCGGTGGTTGAATCCATCCTTGAGCTGCGCGCCAAACTGCGCGAGGGCGGTGCCCCGGTGGATGAACCAATTGCCGAGGACGAGGCCGCGGCCAGCCCGCTGACCGAAGAACAGCGCACGGCGTTGATTGCTGAGTTAAAGGCAAAAAACGACGAGTTGGCCGGGGTTCAGGGCGAAAGCCCGCTGATTCTGCCGATTGTTGATCATCAGGCGATTGCGTCGGTTGTGGGCGATTGGACCGGTATTCCGGTGGGTCGCATGATGAGCGACGAAATAGAAACCATCCTGAACCTTGAGGACCATCTGGCCAAGCGGGTCATTGGTCAGGATCACGCGATGAAGATGATCGCCAAGCGTATCCAGACCAGCCGCGCCGGGCTTGATAACCCGTCCAAACCCATAGGTGTGTTCTTGTTGGCGGGCACCAGCGGCGTCGGTAAAACCGAAACTGCGCTGGCCCTGGCCGAGGTTCTGTATGGCGGTGAGCAGAACGTCATCACCATCAACATGTCGGAATACCAAGAGGCCCATACTGTTAGTTCGCTGAAAGGCGCACCCCCCGGTTATGTCGGATACGGCGAAGGTGGTGTGCTGACCGAGGCGGTGCGGCGCAAACCCTATTCGGTGGTGTTGCTGGACGAGGTCGAAAAGGCGCATCCCGACGTACACGAAGTGTTCTTTCAGGTGTTTGACAAGGGCGTGATGGAGGACGGCGAAGGCCGGGTGATTGACTTCAAAAACACCCTGATTTTGCTGACCTCAAACGCTGGGTCGGACATGATTATGGACATGTGCGGCGATCCCGAATTGTTGCCTGACCCTGAGGGACTGGCCAAAGCGCTGCGCGAACCGCTGTTGAAAATCTTTCCAGCGGCATTGCTGGGGCGTTTGGTGACGATCCCCTATTATCCGCTCAGCCCGGAAATGATTGGCAAGATTACGGTGCTGCAACTGAACCGGATCAAAAAACGCGTAATGGAATCACATGGTGTACCATTTGAGTTCAGCGATGCGGTTGTCGACAAGATCGTCGAGCGTTGTCAGGAACTGGAAAGCGGTGGCCGGATGATTGACGCGATTGTCACCAACACCATGCTGCCTGACATTTCTGCTGAGTTCCTGAAACGAATGATGCAAGGCAAAGAGATTGCCAAAGTGGCGATCGACATCACCGACGGCGAATTTTCCTACGCGTTTGACTAGTGGAAAATTTTAACCCGTAAATTCAAGGATCTTGCTTATGAAAAAGAATGCTGTACCCGAACTGAATTACAAATGGTGGAACAAAAACAAGTCCTCGACGATGAAAAAATCCGGGCTTGGAAAAGCGTTAACAGCCTATGAGACAGCTGCGGATCAGATGGATTGGTCCAAGGCGCTCAAGGCATTGTCCGAGGTTAAGAAAAAGGTCGTGGTCGCCATAGATGCGTGCAACAAAACGCTGCATGCAGACACGATTGCGGCGCTCAAAAAATATCCTAAGGTGATTCAAGGCGCTGAATCTGACCTCAAGACCAGGCAGGTTGCCGAACAGGCCAAGGCTGCCGCCGCCACCGCTAACCCGCCTGCACCAAAGCAGAAAATTGGCAAAGATGTGGTGATCTGGAAACGCGACATCGGGGGTGAGGCGTTCAATAAATGTAAACCGAGCCACGTTTCGGGCATCAAAGGTTATACTCTTCAACTTAAACTGAACGACGATATTCTTGATGTGCTTGAGGCCGAACAAGACTACGTTACGCCGGCATTTATGGTCGAGGACGCTGAAAAAGTCGGTCAGAAAATGATTTCTGAAATTGTCGATCAGCTCAAGAAATTTGATGCCGATTGGGACAAATTGGGCTCTGCGGCTGATCCGGCCAAGATGGAAAAGCTGATTAAGACGCAGATGCTGAAAACGATGAGCAAATACAAAGCGCTTTTGGAGCAAATCCCGGTGGCGCGCTGGAAGAAATTTGCCGCCCGCAACAAGCAGTATCGCGACTATAAGATCAAGACCGGATTGGATATTTCAATCGGCGTGCTTTCAACAACGGTCGGGGCTATTGGGGTGGCTGGCGCAGTGACAACGGGGGGGGCATCGTTGGTGCTGGGCATCGTTGGTGTCGTGCGCGGTGTCGCAGACATAGCCAAGAAGATACAGGATGTGTCACGCGACGCCGAGAAAGTTGAAAAGGTTCTGGCGGGCGATCTCGAAACCTTGGCCAAACGGTACAAAAACGCCGCTGGCGAGGTCAAAAAATCCACCCAAGGCGGGGCGGAAGTTGGCGCAACAGTTCTAAAATCTATCCTGGGGGCCGACACCCCGTTTCTGGCAACCTTGCCGAAATGCCAATCAAATTACGCCCTTTGGGACAACAAGGTCGCAGGATTGACCGTCGCCGGTCGTAAAATGTCGGGCCTGATTGTCAAAGGGTTGGCGGCTTGTGACAAGCTGGAAAAAGTGCTGAAAGGGTCAAAAGACGATGAGGTCGTCAAGATTTACCGCAAGTTGCAAAAGGCACGCAAAGCGCTCGATCAATCGCTGAACAGTTGCAGCACCATGATGGGGCGGGTGTCAAAAACCGAAGACAACATGCCCAAGCTCAAAAAGACATTGGATGCGCTGTCGGTTGCAAATCCGAAATACGCCGATATCTTTGAGCGGGTGTTTCCGGCGGTGGTTAGTTTGACACTGTCCGGGGCAGGTGCGGGCGTCGGTTTTGAGGGGGCAAAAACCACCCTGGAAGCCGTCAATACCAGCCTGAGTTTATTCAACGACATTGCAAAAGAGGGCAAGGCCCAGCTTGAGGCGACAATAGGGTAAGGCCTGTCCAAAAGATCAATTACTTCGGATGTCAAATTAAAATGAGCCCAAGACCATGACAGTTGCAACGCAGATTAGTATGCAGGAAAAGGTAAGGATGCTGGTTGAAAGATCGGCGTTCACCAATACGATTCTGGGCGTCATTATTTTCAACGCCATCACGTTGGGAATGTCGACGTCGCCCAGCATCATGACCAAAATAGGTGGTTTCCTGATTGTCGTGGACAATATTGTACTGGCAATATTTGTCTGCGAACTGTCGTTGAAATTCTTTGCCTATCGACTGTCATTTTTCAAAAATCCCTGGAATATTTTTGATTTTCTGGTGGTTTGTATTGGTCTGTTGCCAAGCCGTGATGGGTTGTCGGCGTTACGTGGTCTGCGGGTGATCCGAGCGATGCGCCTGCTGTCGGTGGTGCCGCAAATGCGGGCCGTTGTACAGGCGTTGCTGGATGCATTGCCGGGCATGGGCGCGGTCATCATCATGTTGTCGATCGTGTATTATGTGTTCGCTGTCATGGCGACTTTGATGTATGGCGCGGCGTTTGATGAATGGTTCGGCACATTGGGTCGATCCATGTATTCATTGTTCCAAATCATGACGCTAGAGAGCTGGTCGATGGGCATTGTGCGTCCGGTAATGGTCGAATTCCCGCGCGCTTGGGTGTTCTTTGTGCCGTTCATCATTATCACCGCGTTTTCAGTGCTGAACCTGTTCATCGGCCTGTTGGTCAATACCATGCAGTCCGCAGTCGAGGATGAGTCAGAAACCGAGTTCGAGAAACTGCGAAATCTGGTCAAAATTGAAACTGATATTGTCGATGAACACGTGTTGGCCATGCACGAAGAAGTCAAAGCTATGCGCGCCGAGATCGCGGCGCTGAGGGCCGCAAAATGACTACTGGATCGCAAAAATTCATCGCCCGCAATCGCGCGCCAAGGGTGCAGATCGAATATGATGTTGAACTCTACGGATCCGAGAAAAAGGTTCAGTTACCGTTTGTGATGGGGGTCATGTCTGACCTGTCTGGCAAGTCCAGGGTGGCACAGCCCTCGGTGGCAGACCGCAGTTTCCTTGAGATCGACGTTGATAATTTCGACAGCCGGATGAAGGCAATGCAGCCGCGCGCGACGTTCACGGTGCCCAACACGTTGACCGGCGAAGGCAACATGGCGGTCGATCTGACATTTGAAAAGATGGAAGATTTCTCGCCTGCCGCGATTGCCTCAAAGGTGGAATCCCTGCGGCCATTGCTTGAGGCCCGCACCCAGCTTTCTGACTTGCTGGCCTATATGGACGGCAAGTCCGGTGCCGAGGCGTTGATTGAGAAAATTCTGGCCGACACCGGGCTTATGAGCGCCATTTCTGCGGCAGCAGGCGGCGGTTCTGACAGAGGTTTTGACAGCACTGGGGCCTTAGAGAGCCTGCGGGCGCTTGGCCCAGATAATGAGGTCAAAGAGGATAAAACGTCGGGCGTTCTGGATGGCTTGCGAGGGCCCATTCCGGATGAAACGCCCGAAACAGACAACCTTGGCGCGGCCCTTGAGAGCCTGGCAATGGCTAAGGTCGCCGACATTGCCGAGGACAGTGCGGCAGATGTGTTGGCCAATCTGGTCGATGCCGCACCCGAGGAATTGGCCAAAGCGGATGCCGTCGGGGATGCGTTGGACAGTCTGGTATTGGTTGAAACAGCCGAGACCAAAGCCGAAGATACCGATGATGTGCTGGCCCATCTCGCAGCGGACCTGCCCGACAAAGAAGAGACGCCGGACGACCTTGGCTCAGTGCTCGACAGTCTGGCGGATATCGAAATTGCACAGGTTCAGAGAGACACGACTGACGATCTTTTGGCTGAGTTATCCGCCGATCTAGCGGATGAGGGCGAGACCCCGGATGACACTGCTTTGGCGCTCGACAGTCTTGCAAACATCGACGTTGCGAATGTTGAGGAGGATACGACCGATGGTCTATTGGCCTACCTTGTAGCGGATTTTCCAGAGGTAGAAGAGGCCAGTGACCTTGGCGATGTGTTGGCCAATTTGACTGACGGAGATGCCGTTCAAAGCGATTTGGACGGGCTGGAGGAGGATGTCGAGGCGGCGGCCACAGATGATGATTTGGCTGCTCTTGATGATTTGTTGACGGTTGAAGACTCAGAGACCACCACAGAAGAAGGCACTGACGATCTGGATGATCTGCTGGCAGGTTTGGGCGACGACGCGGATAGCAATCTGGATGACCTATTGGCCGATGAACCGGTCGATGATCTGGCGCCCGAGGATGTTGGATCTGAGGATGCAGAAGAAGGCTCCGACGATCTTGATGATCTGCTGGCAAGTCTGGGTGATGTGGATGCTCAGACCGAGGACACGAATACGGCGGACACCTCTGTTGATGATTTGGATGCCCTTTTGGCCGACCTGAGCGATGGGGATGATCTGGACAGCGTGTTGGACGGGTTAGACGAAACCGAAATCGCTGATGATGATGACTCACAGATGGAAGACCCCGAATTCGCCTATGGACAGCTAAACGCTGACCGGCCAGAGCCGCAAAAGTTGAACCGAAAACGGTTCCGCATGGCGATATTGGGTGATTTTTCCGGTCGTGCCGCGCGTGGGTTGTTGGAAACCGGTGACGCATTGGCGGCGCGCGCGCCCATCCTGTTGGACCCAGATACGGTTGAGGATGTGATTACGGGTTTCGCCACTGATCTGGTGCTTCCGATTGGCAAAGAGGGGGCCGGGGTGGCGGTCAAATTGGGCGGTTTGGATGATCTGCATCCAGATGAGCTCTATGAAAACGTTGAATTGTTTGCGGAACTGGTGGGGTTGCGCGGGCAACTGGACAGCGGCGCAACGGCGGATCATGCCATGCGAACGTTGCGGGCGTGGGGTGAAAAACACGGCAAAGCGGTGGCGCCGACACGCAGGACATCATCGGGTAACACGGTGCCTGCCGATCTGAAACTTAGCGATTTTCAAAAACTGATTGGCGATACTGGGGCGACGTTAACGCAGGCTTCGCCGATTGAGGATTTGCTGGCCCGGATTGTCGGGCCGCATATTCGCGCGGTGCCGGATGCGGATGCGGTGGCGATGCAGGGCGCGGTCGATGAGGCGTTGTCAGCGGCGATGCGGTTGGTGCTGCATCACCCGGAATTTCAATCGCTCGAGGCGCAGTGGCGTTCAATTGACCTGATCGCGCGTTCGGTTGAAACCGACGATACGCTTGACGTAATCCTGTATGACATTTCCGCCGAAGAGATCGCTGCCGATCTGGCAACGGCAGAGGATCTGGCAACATCCGGTTTTGTGCGATTGCTGACCGAATCCCCGCTGGACGAAGAAAACGGCCGCGGCGGCTATTCGGCGCTGATCGGGCTTTATACGTTTGAGGAGACACCGCCACACGCGGAAATCCTCGGGCGAATTGCGCGGGTGGCGGCGCATGCGGACGCGCCGTTTTTTGCCGCCATCAGCCCGGCGTTTCTGGACACCGAGAAACAGGATCGGCACCCGCTTGTGGCCACCGCCTGGGACACATTGCGCGCCATGCCCGAGGCCAAACACCTGGGCATCGTGTCGCCGCGTTTCTTGTTGCGCCGTCCGTATGGGGCGAAATCCGAACCGATCTATGAGTTCGCCTTTGAGGAATTCACCATGGCCAGAGGTCTTGGCGGAATGCTCTGGGCCAATCCGGTGGTTCTGGTGGCGATTCTATTGGCCAAATCATTTCGTGAGAATGGCGCCAGCATGGGGTTGGGCTCGATCATGTCTTTGGGCGACATGCCCTATCATTTTGTCACAGACAGCTATGGCGATCAGGTGGCGCTGCCGTGTACAGAACGCAACCTGACGCTGGACAAGGTGGAAAAGGCGGTCGTGCGCGGGTATATGTCTGTGCTGTCGATCAAAGGCCGGGATGATGTGCGACTCGCATCTTTTCAGTCCTTGGGGGGCGGTGAAATTTTGGGACCCTGGAGCGATATTGCGCTACCGGATCCATCGCCGTCAAAGCTGGTGCCTGTGGTTGACGATACAGATGCCAGTAACGATGATGTCGACATTGAGGGCGATGTTGACGACGATGATATTGATCTGGATGATCTGCTGGCCGGTTTTGCCGATGACACAGATACCGATGTCTCAGACACAGATACCGATGTCGACGATACCGATGATCTTGACGCTGAACTCGCCGCTTTGTTAGGGGATTTATAGTGTCACATTATATTTTAGGCACTAGCCAAACACATTTTGCGATCCTTGCTGAAAGGACTAGTTATGGCAGAAAGTAAATCACATTCCAAAGCAATGGTTTGGATGTCGGGAACCTACCCGGCAAAAGACATGCTGCTAAAGCGTGCGATTGTGCGCGAAAAGCTAAGCACGCTGACCGAAACGACAATCGAATTTCAATCCAAGAACAAAGCTATAAGGCTGGCCGAAATCCTTGGCCGCGCGATGAGCGTGCATATTAAGACGGCGGCCGACGGGGAACGTAAATTCTCGGGTACGGTTGTGTCGGTGGAATGTCTTGGGTTGCATGCTGGCTATGGTCACTACGCCGCCGAAGTACGCCCTTGGTTCTGGATGCTGACACGCACCCAGGATTGCCGGGTATTCCAGGAAATGAGGGCTGTTGAAATCATCGAGCAGATATTTTCCGAGACTGGTTTTACCGACTTTACCAACCGTCTGTCGGAAACCGCAGGCAAGCGCACGTATTGCGTGCAGTACCGTGAGAGCGATTACGATTTTATCTGCCGACTGATGGAAGAAGAGGGAATATATTACTATTTCGACAATAAACTGAATCAGAACGCTGTTGAAAAACTGACCTTATGTGACGGTGTTAGCGGCCATTCCCCGGTGCCTGAAAATGCGTCTCTTGAATATCATGCGCGCAATAAGAACGACCGCCGCCGCGGCGATCATATTGCCGAATGGGCGCCCGAAGAAACATTGACCCGTGGTAAGGTCACGCTGAATGATTTCGATTTTCTGTCTCCGGCGGCAGATTTGAAAGTGTCGGAATCAATCAAGAAGGGCACGCATAACCGCAAGGAACTTGAGGTTTACGATACCCCGGGCCACTATCGCAAAGACACCGGACTTGGCACCAAACGAGCACGGGTAAAGATGGAGGCCGAGGCGGTGCGCCATCAACACTGGCGTGGGGCTGGCAGTGTGCGAACGCTGGGCGCGGGCTATACCTTTACGCTTACGGATCACCCTGACAAAAATGCCAATATTGAATATCTGGTCACGGACGCGGCGCATTACTTTCAGGTCAGTACTGATTTTGACGAAGGTGATTTGCGCCGTGATCTAGAGGTTCAGAATATGGAGTTTCCTGAAAATATGGAAACAGATGCCTATGCCTGCACATTTGGCGCAATCCCGAAACAAGAACAGTTTCGTGCCCCTTTGATTACGCCTTGGCCGGAAATTCCCGGCCTGCACACGGCAATAGTTGTCGGCGAAGCAGGCGAAGAAATCACCACGGATGAATATGGGCGTATCAAGGTCCAGTTTCATTGGGATCGCGAAGGCAAGAAAGACGAAAACGCGTCTTGTTGGATTCGGGTTGTGACGCCGTGGTCAGGCAAAGGCTGGGGTATCATCGCGGTGCCTCGTATTGGCCAAGAGGTGGTTATCCAGTTTGAAGAAGGCGACCCGGATCGGCCAATTTGCACCGGGATGCTTTATAACAAAGACACAATGCCGCCCTATGAATTGCCCGCCAACAAGACACAGTCAGGGGTGAAAACCAATTCCTCAAAAGGCGGTGGCGGCTATAACGAGCTGATGCTTGAGGATAAAACGGGCGCAGAGATGATGCGCTTTCAGGCGCAAAAAGATCACCAGGTGCTGATTAAAAACAAATCAGTTGTATGTATTGGCGTTGAGGAAATTGACGAGGGCGACCATGGCGGTGATGGCAGTCTGAGTCAGGTGGTGAAGCAGAATGTCACCGAAACCATTCTGGATGGCGATCACTTTTTCACCATCGAGACCGGCAGCCAGGAAATTGAAATCGAGACGGATAAAACCCAAACGATCGAAGGAAATTACGCCACCACAGTTTCTAGCGGCAACATGACTGTAGATGTCGCGGCAGGCAAAATTAAGATGGAGGCGGCGCTGGAAATCCTGCTCACGGTGGGGGGAAGCTCGATCAAGATCGACAATTCCGGAGTGACCATCAAGGGGCCGATGATCAAGATTGAAGGCGACGCAATGGCCGAGATCAAAAGCACTATGACGACCGTCAAAGGGAGCGCGATGCTGACCCTTAAAGGCGGCCTGACGATGATAAATTAGGTGCTGGCATGAGCGAACGTTTCAAAAATCTCGTCAAGATACCCGCTGAACCGGCGGTCAAAATGCTGTCGCAGGCCAATATCTTGCTTAAAACGCCAATTGAGGCACCGCCGACGGCACTGGCCGAAGTTGTGCTGGCCGAGTTGGACGCCAAAGGTGCGTTGGTGGATTTGCTGTTGCTGTTGGCCGTGGCTTTGCCGCCGCGCGAACGGGTCTGGTGGGCCTGCATGGCGGCGCGCGATTATATTGGTCCGAAGTCTGACAAAGACCCGCCCTCGCTGGCCAAATCCGAAAACTGGGTGTTCGACCCATCGGAGGAAAACCGCAATGCGGCGCGGGCGGCAATGGATCATGCCTATGTCGATGATGACACGGTCAATTGTGCCATTGCGGTGCTCTATGGGGATGGCACGCTTGGCCCCGGAGATATGGCGCAATATCCGGCGCCTGCTGGCGCCGCAGAAGCGGCGGCATTTGCGATGAATGTGGTAGCGCTGGGCGAACTTTCTGATAAGTTTGAAGAACATGGCCAATTGTTGATTGACCGGGCAATAAATATTGCACGGGGGGGCAATGGCCAGCTCACCCTGGTTGAAACATAAAGGGAGTTTCTGGATATGGGATTTCCACAGGCCCGAGTGCTTGATTTGCACGCCTGTATGTTGCCGTCGATACCGCCGCCACCGGCGTTGCCGATCCCATTGCCAATTGCGCCGCCATGTTTACCAACGGTGTTGGTCGGGAGCATGCCCGCAGCCCGGCTCGGGGATATGACACTGTCGGTGCCGCCGCACCCGATTGTCAAAGGCTCTGCAACTGTGTTGATTGGCAAAATGCCAGCGGCCCGGGTAATGGATAATTGCGCCTGTGGTGGCATGATCACCCTGGGCTGTTTCACCGTACTTGTCGGAGGCTGATGTCAGGCATGGCTATCACGCTAAAATTTCAGTCATCCGGGGCGATGCCTGGTGGGGCGCAGCCTGTGCAAATGCAGGGTGGCAGTCTGACAGTTGGGCGCGGCCCGGCCAATGATATGGTGCTGCCTGACCCGGACCGGATGCTGTCCAAAAACCACTTTGTGATCGAGGATCACAATGGCAATGTGGTGATTGTGGACCTGTCGACCAATGGGACGTTTCTGAATTATTCCAAAATCCCGTTAGGTCGAATCGCAACGCCACTGAACAACGGTGATGTTTTGTCGGCGGGTTCATATGAGCTGCTGGTGGAAATCGGTGGCGATTTGGCCGATATCGGTGATCTGATCGCCACCCCGGTGGCGCAGGCTGCGGCATCGCACGGCATTGCGGAAAATGCCCCGGACCCCTTGGCGCTGCTGGATGATGCCGGTCCCGGAGGTGATTTTCTGGACGATCTGCTGGGGGCGGATGAAGGCCCAACCGGGCCGTCGCAACTTAATCCGGTTGATCCGATAGACGATCTTTTGCCACCGCTGGGCGAAGAAGAAGACCCGTTCTTTAACAAACCCGATGATGGCCGCGACGGACAGGGTGGCAGCATTGCAATGCACAATCCCAGTGGGCAGGATGCGTTTATTCCGCAGGCGGTCTCTTCAAATTTGATCCCGGATGACTGGGATGATGACTTGTTGGGCGGCCCGGTGAAAACGCCACCGCTTCAGCCTGCCACAATTGTTTCGGCGCGAATGCCGATGGCGGCCGATCCTTTTCCTGAGGCTGCGACGTCAGCCCCTGAACCCGTTGCGGCCCGCCCCGCGATCCCAGAGCCAACACCCGAACCAAATTCAGAACCGACATCCGAGGTCGCGGCTGAACCTGCCGCCGACAGCGATGCCGCGCGGGCATTTCTTAAGGCATTTGGCGCTGATGAGGTCACGGTTAGCGACGCCGATCTTACCACGACGATGGCCCGTATGGGCCGGGTGACCAAGGCGCTGGTGACGGGCCTGCGCGAAATCCTGATGACCCGAACGTCGATCAAAAGCGAATTCCGCATTGAACAGACCATGATCAATGCTGGCGGCAACAACCCGTTGAAATTCTCGATCAGCCCAGAACAGGCCATCGAGGCAATGGTGCGCCCCGCCACCAAAGGCTATCTAAGCCCCGAGACCGCGACCGAAGAGGCGCTAAAGGACATCAAGGCGCATGAAATCGCCATGGTGACTGGCATGGAGGCGGCGCTTAAGGGGATATTGGCCAAGCTGAACCCCGAGGTTCTTGCCGGTACGATTGAAACTGGCGGTGGATTTGGGTCATTGTTGCGCGGCAAGAAGGCGCGGTATTGGGAAGTCTACGAAAAGCTATATGCTGAGATATCTGATCAGGCGGAAAACGATTTCCACGATTTGTTCAGCCGCGAATTTTCGCGGGCTTACAAAGAGCAGCTTGATCGGTTGAAATAATGCGGGATCGCAACTGCGATAGCCTGGAAACAAGGGGAGAGACACGTGTCCTGGGACAGTAAGGTGCTTTGGACGGAGGGGCTGTTTTTGCAGCCGCACCATTTCCAGCAATCCGACCGTTATACTGAGGCCCTGATCACTGGATTGGCCCGGCGCATGCGCCCCTATGGCTGGGGTGTCAGCGGGCTTGAGATCGACACAGATGTGCTCAAAGTTGGGCAATTTGCGCTGAAATCCTGCGCTGGGCTGACGCAGGATGGCACGGTGTTTCGTGTGCCGATGGCGGACGATCATCCGCCCGCCTTGGAAGTGCCGGAAACGATCAAAGATTGCGTGGTCTATCTGACCGTGCCGCAGCGCCGTCAGGGCGCGACCGAGGTTGATCTGAGCGGCGCTGAAATGTCGGCCAGCCGCCTGCGCCCGTCCGAACAAGAAGTCACCGACACCATGGGAACCGAGAAAAAGCCGGTTTTGTTGGGCGTCGGCAAAATGCGGCTGCAATTTGCGCTGGCGGTGGATGATCTTTCGGATCGGCTGGCGATTCCGGTGGCGCGGATTATCGAAGTGCGGGCCGACAAAGAAATCGTTCTGGATGGCGCATTCATTGCCAGCTGTACCGATATTCGCGCGGCGCAACCGCTGAATGGGTTTGTGCGTGAACTCGAAGGGCTGTTGTCGCACCGGATGACCGCGCTGGCCGGGCGCCTGTCCGAAGGCAGCGGCGCCAGCGGTGTCGCCGAAGTGTCGGATTTTTTACTTCTGGCCGTGGTGAACCGGATGATCCCGATTATTCGCCACATGACCACGATTGAAAACCTGCACCCCGAGGATCTGTTTCGCACCTGCGCTGGGCTGGCTGGCGAATTGTCGGTGTTCATGTCGGCTGATAAACAGCCACCCGAATTCCCGGCCTACCGCCATGACGATCTGACCGGCAGTTTTGCCCCGGTGATCCGGGTTTTGCGGCAATACCTAAGCTCGGTTCTGGAACAGAACGCCATTCCGATCCCGCTGGAAGAACGCAAATACGGCATCAGCGTTGGCGTCATCGCCGATCGCAAATTGCTGAGCACTGCCGGGTTTGTGCTGGCGGTAAACGCCGACATTCCGGCCGAGGACGTGCGCCGTCATTTCGCCGGACAGGCCAAGATCGGCCCGGTCGAGGAAATTCGCCAACTGGTCAACTCTGCCTTGCCGGGGATCACGCTGCGGCCTTTGCCGGTGGCGCCACGCCAGATTCCGTATCATGCGGGCGTGGTCTATTTCGAACTGGACGCAGACAGCCCGTATTGGCGCAAGATGACCACGTCGGGCGGCATTTCGGTGCATGTGTCCGGCCAGTATCCGGGCCTGAAAATGGAACTTTGGGCAATTCGGAACAGTTGATTTTGGGGTAGAGTATGGCTGACAACGACCCGTTTGCAGAACCTGATGACACCGACAAGACGGTGATCCGACCCAATCCGGGTGGGCGGCGCACGCAATCGACAATGCCAACGGCAACCCCAGCTGCGTCCAATCCGACGACCCCCGATCCGGCAGCTGTGCCAGCCCCGTCCCCGACCGATACATTTGGCGTGCCACAGGCGGCGGCCCCGGCTGCGGCTCCGCGCACGACACAGTCTGCTCAGGAAGTGTCTATCACTGGTATGAACCAGCTGACCGCCTGTGCCAGCACGTTGTTTTCGCTGATCAGCCGTATTCGCAACCGGGCCCAGCATATGGACCCGGACAAGCTTCGCCAGAGCGTGGTGGCCGAGGTGCGGGCCTTTGAAAACCGCGCATTGCAGGCCGGTATTTCGGCGCAGAACGTCAAAGTTGCACGGTATGCGCTGTGCGCGACGCTGGATGATGTGGTGCTGAACACACCGTGGGGCGGGCAATCCAGCTGGGGTTTGCAATCGATGGTGGGCACGTTTCATCGTGAAACCGTTGGTGGTGACCGGTTTTATGACCTGCTGGCGCGGCTGGAAAAGGAACCCGGCAATAATATCGACATGCTGGAATTCCTTTATATGTGCATGTCGCTGGGCTTTGAGGGTCGTCTGCGCATTGAGCAGGGCGGCCTGGAAAAGCACACGCAAATCCGCGCGGCCTTGGCCCGGATTATTCGCAACCAACGCGGCCCGGTTGAACGCGATTTGTCGCCCCATTGGGAGGGCTTGCTAAAACCGTTCAAAATATTGTCTGCTTGGCGGGTGATCTGGATTGCAGTTGGCGTCACGGTGGCGTTGTTGGCGACCGAATTTTTGGGCCTGTCTTATGCATTGTCGGGACAAACCGAACATGTGATCGGCCAGCTATCAGTGCTCGACAACGGCCCGGTGCCGGAATTGCAACGTCGCGCGCCACCGCCTCCGCCAGCGCCGCCTGCTCCGACCACGGCCCAGCAGTTGCAAAAAGTGGTCGTGTTCCTGCAGCCAGAAATCGACGAAGGCATTGTTGAGGTCTTTCAAAAAGGCAACACGATGGTGATCCGCATCAAGGGATCTGGCATGTTCGGCTCGGGCTCGGATGCGCTGACCAAGAAATTCCGCGATCCGGTGAACCGGGTGGCTCGTGCGCTGAACGATAAACCGGGGACGGTGATAATTGCCGGCCATTCCGACAATGTTCCGATCCGGTCGTCGCGGTTCCCGTCCAATATGCATCTGTCGCTGGCACGGGCCAAATCGGTCATGGCCGGAATGGCCGCAGCACTGGACGATCCATCGCGCCTAAGTGCCGAAGGTCGGGCCGACAAAGAACCCATTGCCGACAATGCCACCAAATCCGGGCGCGCCACAAACCGCCGGATCGAAGTGTTGTTTGTGCAGGAGAATGACGAATGATCCGCAAATATGTTTTCCCACTCTTCAAATCGATCTATTTCATCCTGACCCTGGTCGCGGTGATCCTGTCACTCTGCGTCTGGTATTTTGCGCCGTGGATTGGAAGCGAAACATGGCGACCTTTTGGCAGCGTATTTAGCCGGGTCATCACCGTTTCGGTGATTTCAGTTTTGTTCCTGATGTTGATGGGGTTCATTTTCTGGCGCCGTCGTCGTCGCAACAAAGAAATGACCGATGAAATGGTCGAGGCCGTCGATGATGGGCGCGATGAAATCTCTTCCGAAATAGGCGAACTAAAGACCAAGATGAAAACCGCAATGGCCGAGCTACGTAAATCCGGCAGCGGGCGACGTCATCTAAGCGAATTACCGTGGTACGTTATGATCGGGCCGCCGGGGGCGGGGAAAACCACCGCTATCGTCAATTCCGGCCTGCAATTTCCGCTGGCGGATAAGTTGGGCAAGGCGGCGATTGGCGGCGTTGGTGGCACGCGCAACTGTGATTGGTGGTTTACCAATAACGCGGTTCTGATCGACACCGCCGGTCGCTATACAACGCAAGAGAGCGACGCAGAGGCGGATAATGCCGCGTGGCTGGGCTTTCTCAGCCTGCTAAAGAAATATCGCAAACGTCAGCCAATCAACGGCGCGATGATTGCGATCAGCCTGTCGGATCTGTGCCTTCAGGACGAGATTACCCAGCAAAGCCACGCTCAGGCGGTGCGCCGTCGTCTGAACGAATTGCGTGAAACGTTGGGTGTGCGGTTTCCGGTTTATGTGCTGTTTACCAAGGCCGATCTGATCGCCGGGTTTTCGGAATTTTACGACAATCTGGGCAAAGAAGACCGCGAACAGGTTTGGGGATTCACCCTGCCGTTGGACAAGTCCAAGGGCGATGCCTCGCCTTTGGCGGCGTTTGACGACGAATTTGCGCAACTGTTGGGGCGGATGAATGCGCAGTTGTTGGAAAAGATGCAGACCGAAACCGACCACCGGCGCCGTGCCTTGATCGCCGGTTTCCCGGCACAGGTGGCATCAATGCGGCGGGTTGCACGTGAATTCCTGACCGAGGTATTTCAGGACAACAATTTTGCAAAACGCCACATGCTGCGCGGGGTTTATTACACGTCTGGCACCCAGGAAGGCACGCCAATTGATCGGCTGATGCTGGGCATGGCGCAGACCTTTGGTATTGGACGTCAGGCGATTGGCACGGGGCAAGGCACTGGTCGGTCGTTCTTTTTGACCCGCCTGTTTGAAACGGTAATCTTTAATGAGGCCGGGTTGGTATCAGCCGATGATAAAGTCGAACGCCGCTATCGCTGGACCAAACGATTGGCAATTGCCGCCACGGTTGTGATCGCGATTGCCACCGGGTCGTTGTGGGTGAACAGCTACCTCAAAAATACCGATCTGATCGAAACGGCGCAGGGTCAGGTGCAGGCCTATCAGGCCGCCGCCGCGTCCCTGCCGCCCAGCCCGGTGGGCGATACCGATCTGCCACCGGTGGTTGCCGCGCTGAACAATCTGCGTGATTTGCCGGGCAATCCGGCGACCGATGATCCGGACCCGGCGCGCGAAGTAACCTGGGGATTGTATCAGGGCGAAGTGATAGGAACGCAGGCGGCACAGACCTATCGTGCCGCGCTAAACCAACGCCTGTTGCCGCGTCTGTTGCTGCGCTTAGAAGAGCAGATAGCCGGCAATATGAACAACCCGGATCTGTTGTATGAGGCGCTGCGCATCTATCTGATGCTGGGGCTTCAGGGGCCAATGAATGCCGAACTGGTCAAGGAATGGATGTCCATCGACTGGTCGCTGGCCTATGCTGGTGTTGCCCGTCAACCGCTGCGCGCGGATATGACTGGCCACCTGAATGCGCTGCTGGCACAGCCGATGCAAGAGGTGGCGCTGAACGGGCCATTGGTGGAACAGGTGCAGGCTCTGTTGTCAGAAATGCCATTGGCCCAGCGGGTCTATAACGGCATTATCAATAGCCCCAAATCCACCAGCCTGCCAAAATGGCGGATCACCGATGCCGGCGGTCCAGCGGTTAAACGGGTCTTGGTGCGGTCATCCGGCAAGCCGCTGAACGAAGGCGTCGAAGGCATTTTCACCTATAATGGCTTTAACAATGTGTTCCTCTCCGAAGCGGTTGGTGTGGCCGAACGGGTGCAACGCGAAAGCTGGGTGTTGGGCCCGCGCGGCGAGGCCGAGCAAAGCGAGGCGGCGTTGTTGGCACTAAGCCGGGATGTGCTGGACCTGTATTACAATGACTATATCTCGCGGTATGACGGGATATTGGGCGACATCGACATCATCCCGATGGAGTCGCTGTCCCATGCGGTTGAGGTGACAAATGTCCTGTCCGGGCCGACGTCACCGATCGTGAATATTCTGACGGAAATTTCCAATGAAACGCGGCTGACCGAGGACCGCTCGGCGCTCAATACCGAAAGCCTGAATTCAGGGGTCTCAACCGTGGCGGTGATTGAGGCGCGGTCGGGTCTGTCCCTTCAGGGGCAGATTTTGTTAGAGGCGTTGATGGAATCCAGCTCCAGTACAGGCGTGCCGCCAAAACCACCGGGGGCCTATGTCGAGGAGCGTTTTGCCTGGTTGCACCAACTGGTTGAACGCCTCGAGGGGCAGCCTTCGCAGCTTGATCTGTTGATGGGGGTTTTGACGCAAGTGTACCAAGAACTGAACAAGATTTCGTTCAGCGGTGTGGCCGCAGCTGCCGAAGGCGGTGCGATATTGCAGTTCCAACAGGTCGCGAGCCGGATTGACGGGCCGATGCAACGCTGGGCGGCGCAGATTACTACCGGTTCTTCCGGGATCACCGCGGATGGTACACGGGCGTCGATTAATGCCCGTTGGCAGGCCAGTGTGCTGCCGTTCTGCGAACAGGCGCTGAACAATCGCTATCCGTTTAACCGCCAAGCGCGGGCAGATGTGGCGATGCAGGATTTTGCCAAACTGTTTGCACCGCAAGGGCTGATGGACAGGTTCTTTAACGAGAATCTGGTGAAATACGTCGATACACGGTCGCGGCCCTGGACATGGAAACAGATCAATGACGCGGATCTTGGGATTTCCCAGGCGGTGCTGAAACAGTTGCAATATGCCGCCGAAATTCGCGATGCATTTTTTGTCAGCGGGCCGCTGCCATCGGTGCAATTCCAGATCACCCCCGAGGCGCTGGACCCCAAGGCCAAGTCGGTTACCCTGGACATTGATGGCCAGCAGGTGTCGTTTAAGCAGCGCAGCGGCCAGCCCAATCCGGTTGCTGTGACATGGCCCGGCTCGGTTGGGCTAGCGCGGCTGACGCTGTTGCCCAACAAGAAAAACATCGAAAATGTGTTGTCGCGCGATGGTCCGTGGGCGTGGTTCCGTCTGCTGGACGCGGCCGAAGTGCGCCGCACCAATGTGTCTGATCGCAAGCGGGTGATCTTTCGGGTTGGCGGACGATTGGCGATGTTCCAGTTGCAATCTGGGTCGGTGATCAACCCGTTCGCGCTCCCGGCTTTGGCCAAATTTAACTGCCCCAAGTCGATGTAATGACAGTGGGGTTTGGCGCATTTGGCAAGATACCGGCGGTCGGCGACTTTTTTCGCCTGAACGCACCGCCCGGGTTTGTGGTGGTCTGGGATGACTGGATTCAACGCGCCATGTTAGGCGCGCAGAGCACGCTGGGGGCGGGGTGGAACGCGGCCTATATGTCAGCGCCGATCTGGCGGTTCAGCCTGTCTGCCGGGCTGGCCGGGCCGCAAAAGGTGATGGGGGTATTGATGCCCTCGGTGGATCGTGTTGGGCGGCGGTTTCCGTTAACGCTGATGGCGACATTGCCAACCCCCGGTCCTGCCCAGCTGGATCATTTCAGCGAAGAGACACTGTTCGTGCGGCTGGAAAATCTGGCGTTGGATGCGTTGGATGACACAATGACACGCGATGGTTTGGCGGAGCAACTGGCGGGTATTCAGCCGCCGCAGTTTCGCAGCAGCACGCCGCTCCGGGCGGCTGGATCGACGCTGGTGTTGACGCAACCGGACAGTCGGGGTTTGCTGCCAGAACTGGCCGCAGGATTGTTGGCCAGCCGTGTGCGCACCCCCAGTATTTGGAGTGCTGTTATCAATGACGTACCGCGTATGATGGTCTGTGATGGGCTGCCGGAAGGCCCGGTGACATTAGGGCTATTTGATCTGAATGCGCCAATCTGGAGTGAGGCTAAACCAATATGAACCTGATGCATTCTTATCGCTATAACGCCAAAACCCATATCGGGCTGAAACGAAAGGTGAACGAGGACTCCGTGCTGGCCCTGCCTGATCACGACATCTGGGTGGTTTCGGACGGCATGGGCGGCCACGAAGCGGGGGATTACGCCAGCCGATTGATAGCCGATTCCATCGCGATGATTTCACCCGGTCTGGACGCAACGGCTCGGATGCATGCTTTGCGCGATGCGATTCAGCAGGCGCACCGCGTTATTCTGGCCGAAGCCGAGGCGCGCGGGCGTGGCGTTATTGGTGCAACGGTGGCGACATTGATGCTTGCCGACGGGCATTTTGCCGGTATCTGGGCCGGGGACAGCCGCATTTACCGTCTGCGCGACGGGATTATCGACATGTTGACCACGGATCATTCTGCTGTTGCCGAACTGGTGATTGCTGGCGAGATGAGCTGGGATGAAGCGGAGCAACATCCGCAGTCCAACGCCATCACCCGTGCGGTTGGGGTTGGCGATGAGTTGGAATTGGACAAGGTGCGTGGCGAGACATTGCCGGGGGATCGGTTTTTGTTGTGCTCGGATGGGCTGACCAAATACGCCACGTTTGCGATGCTTGAGAGGTTACTGAGCGAGTGTCCGATTGAAACGGTGTCTGATCGGTTGATTCAGGTCGCGCTGGCTGGTGGTGGCGCCGATAATATTACGGTGATTGTGGTCGACGTTCTTTAACTGAGGTGGGCCTAGTGGCCCGCCACGAGATATTTTCTTTTTCTTACAGAAAAATGGACCGGACCACGGTTTTTTGCATTTAGGCACATGATATTTGCATTGTGCTCTTGTCTAACGTGCTTGGCTCTTTGGTTTTCTGTCCTGATTGAAGTGGTGAAACCGCTCCCATTGGTCTGATGTCTGGCGCTTGTGATCGACCGCAGGCCACTCACTCCGATTTGAAACCCCAAAGCAACGATCTGCGAGAGTGTCCGATCTTCTGTGTATGAGTAATTTGGCCCATGCTTCCAAACTGAAGGAGCATGATGACAATGACGATATCCAAGGAAGTATTAGGCGAGCTGCTGAGCGGCGTTGAGAACGCGGACGA
>JBLHMP010000034.1:0-38340 GCA_047623555.1 Granulosicoccus sp. | reverse complement strand
GCGCGCCCGCACTTCTGTCGAAAAACGGTTCCCTGAATTTCCTTTTGTCATGACTTACCTTCCAAGCTTTACGCTCTCCCGTAAACCCGGTCTGGTTCATGGCCTCAGAAATTGGAACTCCAGAATTTTTTAGAACGGTGAGCCAGGGGCCGCAAACCTGCTTAAGAAACAGCACCAATTGCGGTGAAATATTTGCTTTCCCTTGCTCAAAGAGAACCGCTTCGGGCAGGATTATAGCACCGCTATTATCAATCTCTCCACCGAAGCTGGATACGATAAAAATATTCATGATTTATTCTTTGATAGCGGCAACCAAAGGATAAATTCGGCACCGCCTTTACCGGTTTCACGCGCCTCGATACGCCCATTCATGTATTTGACAATCTGCACCGAAACCGTCAGGCCCAGCCCCATACCGGATGGTTTTGTTGTCATAAACGGTTCTTGCAGATCTGCCATATTGCGCTCTTCCAGGCCGGTGTCACTGATCTGTACAACGGCCTGATCGTCTTCAATATCCGGGCTCACCTGTTGTTGCTCCGATGGCGTAAAAGCGGCCAATTTCGCCAACACTGGCGACCTTGAAATAGGGCGGAATGTATAGTGGTTCCCTATAAAACTGTCGGGCGCTTGGTAATTTGAATATCTGCGGCTTTGGGTGATGGCATCCAAAGGATGCAGCGCATCATAGGTCCCTAAGTTATAGTGTTGGGCCGTGCACTCCAAAGCTGCTTTCGACAGTGTGCACGGATCAACCATTTGTCCCAAGGGGCGCTTATCCGTGAAACACGGCTGCTATCTCGCCCAAAGCTGACATTGTCACATCTGAAACCTGATCTGTCTGAGCCGCCCGGTGAATAACGGCCAACACAAGTTCCGATCCTAATCATATTTGCGCTGATCCTCGATCACCAACCCGTCTTTGGCTAGGGTTCCCGGCGCAACCACCTCAATCACGCCTTTTAGTTTCAGCACATCCTTGACCGTTGCCGCAAATGCGGCCTCGTCGCCGCCTGAGGCTTCGATCTGCACGGTTAACATGTCCATTTCGCCCTGACGGCTGGCAACGACCCGCGCCTTGACGATTTCGTCGTGTTTGGCGACCAACGCGGCCACCTGTTCGGGACGCACGAACATGCCTTTGATCTTGGTGGTCTGATCCGCCCGACCCATCCAGCCCTTGATGCGCATGTTGGTGCGACCGCAAGGGCTTTGACCCGGCATAATCGCACTAAGATCGCCAGTGGCAAAGCGGATCAGCGGATAATCGGGGTTCAGCGATGTAACGATGACTTCGCCGACGTCGCCCATCGGCACGGGGGTGCCAGTGCCGGGAGTAACTATTTCGACGATGACCTGTTCATCGACGATCATCCCCTCCATCGCGTTGCTTTCATAGGCAATGTTGCCCAGATCAGCAGTGGCATAGGACTGCAAACAGGCAATGCCACGATCGGCGTATTCGGCGCGCAAAGACGGAAACAAGGCACCGCCGCCAACTGTGGCCTTGGTGATGCCAAGGGTCACGCCCATCTCATCAGCCTTGTCCAGGATCACCTTGAGGAAATCCGGTGTGCCAGCATAGGCGGTGACGCCCACATCGCGCGCGGCGGTAACCTGTAGTTCGGATTGGCCGGTGCCCGCAGGCAGCACAGTGGCACCAACAGCCCGCGCGCCGCTCTCAAACAGCATGCCAGCCGGGGTCAGGTGATAGCTAAAGCAGTTCTGCACAATGTCTCCGGGGCCAATACCCACGGCATGCAGAACCCGGCCAAACCGCCACCAGTCTTTATCGGTGCTGCCCGGTTCATAGATCGGACCCGGCGACTGAAAGACATGCGCAAACCCCGACGCGGGTTTCGTTGTGAACCCGCCAAACGGCGGGCTCATAGCCTGCGCTTTGCCTAAATCGGATTTCCGCAAAACCGGCAGTGTCGCGAGCGCGGCCGCATCGCGGTAATCCGTCGACTTTAACCCGCGAAACGCGCCGTTATAGCCGGACACATTTTTTGCCCGCTCAATCTGAGCAGTCAAAGCAACGGCGTAATCCGCCGCCCGTTCATCCGCCGAGCGGGTTTCCAGAGTATCGTAAAAACTCATGATTGTTAATCCTGCCTTAGCTCAGCCACCGCTTGCGACGACGATAGGACCGTACGTCGCGAAAGGATTTGCGCCCGTCATCCGATATGCCCAGATAAAATTCCTTAACGTCCGGGTTCTCGCGAAGCTCATCCGCAGGGCCGTCCATAACGACGCGTCCGCTCTCAAGGATATAGCCATAATGGGCGAACCGCAGCGCCACATTGGTGTTCTGTTCCGCCAGCAGGAACGACACGCCTTCTTTTTCGTTCAGGTCTTTCACGATGCCAAATATCTCTTCGACCAGCTGCGGTGCCAGACCCATGCTGGGTTCGTCCAAAAGAATGGTTTCGGGGGACGCCATCAACGCCCGCCCAATGGCGCACATCTGTTGTTCTCCGCCCGAAGTATAGCCAGCCAGCGATTTGCTTCGCTCTTTCAGGCGGGGGAAATAGGTATAGACCTTTTCAAGGTCTTCATGCATCTGCGCTTTGCTAGCTTTGCGGGTGTAAAACCCGGTCAGCAGGTTTTCTTCGATGGTCAGGTGTTCAAAACAGTGACGGCCTTCCATCACCTGAACAACGCCCTGACGTACCATGTCCGCAGGATCGCCATTCTGCACTTCGGTGCCGCGATATTTGACCGTGCCTTTGGTCACATCACCACGTTCCGAGCCCAGCAAATTGGATATCGCCTTGAGAGTGGTCGATTTTCCCGCGCCATTGCCGCCCAAAAGAGCAGTGATCCCTCCCTTGGGGACACTCAGGCTGACACCTTTGAGAACGAGGATCACGTGATTATAGATCACCTCGATATTGTTGACCTCTAGCAAGGTCTCTTTGGTATTTCCGGCGTCCAGCATCTCGGCTTTCCTTGCACATACCCATTTTATTCGGGTCGGTTTGATCCGTGGGCTTGGGTGTCAGGTGCGGCGAACATGTGTGCGCCGCACCGATTATGTCAAAGGCCCCAGATGATCCGGGGCATCCGGTCGCTTACATGCAGTGCTCTTCGATGTTGTTTTCTGCAGCATATGCATTGCTGTCTTCTTCAATCAGCGGATTGATGACGCTTTTATCCGAAGCTTTGAACTCAGAAATCTGATTCCAAACACCCGCTGTCGCATCCCATTGCTGGACAGCGCCAAGACCAGGCCCACCGTGATTTTCACAGCTCACTTTGAACTCGGGACCAAACCCAGCCAAACCGTATTTGGCCATCAACGCTTCGGTGATATCCAGGTTTTCCATGCCATCGCGCATCATCTCAGGCGTGATGTCCGCCACACCATGAATTTCCTGAGCCTTCAGGATTGCCATATGTGCAAGGAAACCAGCATAGATTGTCCGGTTGTACAAAACCGTACCAATCTGATCGCCAGCGCCAGCAGCATTGCCAGCGTCAACTACGTATTTCTGGATATCGTCGTAGATTGGAAATCCATTGCCAACACCATTCATGGTCAGGGATTTATAGCCATCTGATCCTGCACCGGCAGGGATCACGTCAGCCTCGGCACCGGACCACCACACACCGATAAAGTCTTCCATCGGATAGCGAATGTTCGCGGCTTCCTGAATCGCCACCTGGTTCATCACGCCCCAGCCCCACATCAAAACTGTGTCAGGCTTTTCGCGGCGGATTTGCAGCCATTGCGATTTCTGCTCCTGACCAGGGTGATCAACAGGCAAGAGACTCAGCTCAAAACCATGCTTTTCACTCAGTGCTTCCAGTGTGCGGATCGGCTCTTTGCCGTAGGCCGAGTTATGGTACAACAGCGCGACCTTACGGCCTTTGATGTCGCCATCGTTTTCATCCAGCAAGTAGTTGATGGCAACCGACGCCGCATCCCAATAGTTTGTCGGGTAGTTAAACACATTTGAAAACACTTTGCCGTTGGCAGCAGAGGTTCGCCCATAGCCCATTGTGTGCATCGGAATGCCGTCAGCAGTGACTTTGGGGATCAACTGATAGGTGATGCCTGTCGAGAAAGGTTGATACAACAAAGCGCCTTCGCCCTTGGTTGACTCATAACATTCAACACCTTTTTCAGTGTTATAGCCGGTTTCACATTCCAGCACTCGAACAGGGATGCCGCCAATGCCGCCATCACGTGCGTTGACCATGGTGAAATAATCGGCATAGCCGTCGGCCAGAGGAATACCTCCAACCGCGTAAGGTCCGGTCCGGTAACTCAGTGATGGCAAAACAAGATCGGCCAAAGTCGGGCCTGCGATCATAGCAGCGCCCAGCGCCAGAGTGGTTAGTTTCAGTTTCATCGGGTTTATTCCTCCCATTGGTTTCATCCGATATGATAACGGGGAATATCCCCGGTCGTGATGGTCCTGCCCGCACTAATGCGGGAAAGGCCAAAGTCTTAGTTTTTCTTTGGCAACACGCCACATTTGCGCCAATCCGTGCGGCTCAACGATCAGGAACAGAATGATCAAAGCGCCGACAATCACCAGTTGGAAATGTGCCACGATGTCAGTGGGCCAGCCAAAAAGGTCGACCCCAACCACCTTGAGCGCAACCGGCAGCAGCACCATAAAGGCCGCCCCGGCAAACGAGCCAAAGACCGAGCCAAGGCCCCCGATGATCACCATGAACAGCACTAGGAACGATTTGGTGATGCCAAAGGCTTCGCCCACTTCGACCGCGCCCAAATAGACCGCAAAGAACAAGGCCCCTGAGATGCCGATAAAAAATGAACTGACGGCAAAGGCGGTTAGTTTCGCCTTGAGAGGATTCACCCCAATGATCTCGGCGGCGATGTCCATATCCCGGATTGCCATCCAGCTTCGCCCCATCGCGCCCCGCGTGAGATTTCGCGCAATGACCGCGCTGACGGTCACAAAGATCAGGCAGAACAGGTAGGTCGCCCATGCGGTTGCATTCGGACCGGTGACGATTATGCCAAAAACTTCCCGCTCAGGAGCGTTGATTTGCCCCGAAGCCGAGTAGTTGTAAAACCAGGGCACCCGGTTGAACAGCCACACCAGAAAGAACTGCGCCGCCAATGTGGCAACGGCCAGATAAAAACCTTTGATGCGCAGCGACGGAAGGCCAAACAACACGCCAACCATAGCAGTAACAACCCCGGCCAGCAGCACGTTGATAAACATGCTGAGGTCCGGAAACGCCGTCATGAATTTATAGCAGGCATAGGCGCCCACGGCCATAAACCCACCGGTGCCCAGCGACACCTGCCCGCAATACCCAGTCAGGATGTTCAACCCGATCGCCGCAATTGCATAGATCAGAAACGGCAGCAGGATCGCATTGGCCCAATAGTCATCAATGATGAACGGAACCACCAGAAAGGCAAACGCCAAAACAGCGTAATACCGATAGCGATCAAACCTGATCGGAAAGGTCTGACTGTCCTGTGGATAGGTGGTGCTGAAATCGCCAGATTCACGATAAAACATGGCCTATCCTTTCTGTGTAGGGTGGGTGAAACCCACGCTGTTTGTTAAAATGCGCATCGCTCACACCCTCTCGATAATCTTGTCGCCAAACAGGCCTTGCGGACGAAAGACAAGAAAGACCAAGGCCAGCACATAGGCAAACCAGTTCTCTGTCGCCCCGCCCAGCGCCGGGCCAAGCAGGAATTCGAACAGTTTCTCACCGACCCCAATGATCAAGCCGCCAACAATCGCCCCGGGGATCGACGTAAATCCACCCAGCATCAGCACCGGCAGTGCCTTTAGCGCGATCAGGCTAAGCGAGAATTGAACACCCGACTTGGTGCCCCACATGATACCCGCGACCAGCGCCACAAATCCGGCAACCGACCAGACCAGCACCCAGATGAAATTTAGCGAAATGCCAACCGACAAAGCCGCCTGATGATCATCCGCCACAGCCCGCAATGCGCGACCCTCTTTGGTGTAATTGCTGAACACCATCAATGCCACGACCAACAGGATCGCAACCACTGCCGCCACGATGTCTAGCTTATCGATAAAGAAGCCATAAAACCCTTCGCCACCCAAACCACTCGTTGCATCTTCGATCCAAAGCGAACCACCCTGAGGCAATCCTATATCAAGCTTTTTGATCTCAGATCCCCACATCAGGTCGCTGAACCCTTCAAGAAAATAGGCCAGCCCGATGGTTGCCATGAACAAAATGATGGGTTCCTGATTGACCAGATGCCGCATCACCAGTTGCTGCACCGCCCAAGCCAGGAAAATCATTACCGCCATCGTCAGCAGAATCGCAATAAAGGCGTTCACGCTCCACCCAAAATGATGAACATCGGTGCCAAAAATTGCGTTGATCAAATGTGCAAACGGCACCTGACCGTTCATCACGCCGACAAGGGTCATCGCCGCGAACAGCGCCATAACGCCTTGGGCGTAATTGAAAATACCGGACGCTTTGTAAATCAATACAAAGCCCAATGCCACCAGCGCATAAAGCACCCCGGCCATCAGGCCGTTCATGACGACTTCTACACCATATAGAAACTGGTCAGACATGGCTGGCCCCCTTCATCTCTGTCAGTTGCTTAATCATGTGCCACCCCCAGGTAGGCGTCGATAACCGCCTGATTATTGCGAATATCGTCCGGCGTTCCGTCACCGATCTTTTTGCCATAATCCATCACCACCACACGGTCGCTCAGGTCCATAACCACACCCATGTCGTGCTCAATCAGCGCGATTGTGGTGCCAAATTCATCGTTCACATCCAGAATAAAGCGGCTCATGTCCTCTTTTTCCTCGACGTTCATGCCGGCCATCGGTTCATCCAACAGCAACAGCTTTGGTTCCGCTGCCAAGGCCCGCGCCAGTTCGACCCGCTTTTTCAAACCGTATGACAAACGTGCCACTGGCGTTTTTCGGATCGCCTGAATCTCCAGAAAATCAATGATTTTTTCGGCGATTTCCCGGTTCGCAGTCTCTTCGGTCTCGGCCTTGCCCTTCCAGATCGCCTGGGCAAACAGCCCGGCTTTCATCTGTGTCAGACGGCCGGTCATAACGTTATCCAGCACCGACATGCCCTCAAACAATGCAATGTTCTGAAACGTCCGCGCGATGCCCTGCTGTGCCACCTGATACGGCTTCAGTTTCGGGCGCGGTTTGCCGTGAAACCAGACTTCGCCCTCTTGCGGCACATAAAACCCCGACATCACGTTCAGCATCGACGATTTACCAGCACCGTTCGGGCCAATAATCGCGCGAATTTCGCCTTCGCGGATGTCAAAACTAATGTCCTTGATCGCCACCACACCGCCAAACCGCAGTGTGATGTTTTTCATTTCCATCACCACGCCACCGATCTTGCGACCGTCCGCTGTGGTATATCCCTCGTCCATGTCTTTCACGACATATCACCCTTCATTCTGGCCGAACTCATTCCGCCGCCATCTTTTGTGTGACTGCCACAACAGCCGCATCGCGAATTTCCAGCGTTGCGCTGATTGACCCTTTACGCCCGTCTTCATAGGTCACTTCGGTCACTGTGCTGACCTTGGTTGATCCATCATAAAGTGCCGCAATAATGTCAGCGTATTTCTCTTCGATGATCCGGCGCCGCACCTTCAACGTCCGCGTCAGTTCGCCATCATCTGCATCCAGTTCCTTGTGCAGAATAACAAAACGGTGCACCTGACAGCCCGACAACATCGGGTCCTCGGCCACCGACAGGTTTGCCTCTTCGACATGTTCCTGAATGGCGGACAGAACCTGCGGATGCCCGGCCAGTTCCTGATAGGATGCATAGGCAATGTTGTTGCGCTCTGCCCAATTGCCCACCGCCACCAGATCAATGTTGATAAAAGCGGAGCATTCTTTCAGGCCGTTGCCAAAGAGCACGGCCTCTAGAATGTTGGGATAGAATTTCAGCTTATTCTCAACGAATTTCGGCGCGAACAATCCACCATTGGCAGTTTTACCAACGTCTTTGGCGCGGTCGATGATGCGCAGATGCCCGCTTGCTTCCTCAATGAACCCCGCGTCGCCAGTGGCAACCCAACCGTCAGCGTCTTTGGTGCTCGCCGTGCTTTCGGGGTTTTTGTAATATTCGACAAATGATCCGGGCGAGCGATAGAACACTTCGCCGCTTTCACCGATCTTCAGCTCGACTCCGGGGCTTGGCACGCCAACTGTGTCTGAGCGCACTTCGCCATCTGGCTGTGCTGCGATAAACACCGTTGCCTCGGTCTGACCGTACAGCTGTTTCAGGTTGATCCCAAGCGAACGATAAAAATCAAAAATCTCGGGGCCAATGGCCTCACCCGCCGTATACCCAACCCGAACCCGACTAAAGCCAAGGGTATTTTTCAGCGGGCCATACACCAGCAGATCGCCGATTTTATAGGCCAGCCGATCCATAAAGCCAACGGGTTTGCCATCCAGAATGTCCGACCCAACCTTACGCGCATGGGCCATATAATGAAGGAACATCCGCCGCTTGATCGGCCCGGCGTCCTCCATCCGAATCATCACCGTGGTCAACTGTGTTTCAAACACCCGCGGCGGGCCGAAATAATAGGTCGGGCCGATTTCACGCAGATCGTTGATCAGCGTTTCGGTGCTTTCCGGGCAATTCACACAAAACCCTGTCCAGAACGACTGACCGACAGAAAAGATAAAATCGCCAACCCAGGCCATCGGCAGATAGGCCAGAATTTCCTCACTTTGGGTGAGGTTATCAAACGCACAGGAGGCCTTGGACGATTCAATTACGTTGCGGTTCGACAGAACCACGCCCTTTGGCCGCCCGGTGGTGCCAGAGGTATAAAGCATAACGCAGATATCATCATACGTCAGCGAAGCGGTGCGCGCCTCGAGCTCTTTGATGAGTTCTTCACGGGCTGCGCGGCCTTGGTTTTGCACATGCGAATATTGATGCAGATGCGAATGGTCGTATTTGCGCATGCCGCGTGGGTCGAGGTAAATCATGTGCTCAAACTGGTGCAGTTGGTCCTGCACCTCGATCACCTTATCGACCTGCTCCTGATCTTCGACGATCACAAACCGTGCGCCGCAATGACCCAAAACATAGGCCATCTCTTCGGCGTTGGCGTCCTGATACAGCGGTACGGGCACAGCACCCACAGATTGGGCGGCAACCATCGACCAGTACAAATGCGGGCTGTTGCGGCCAATAACGGCGACGAAATCGCCCCTGTTCACACCCAGATTAAGCAGCCCAAGCGCCAGCGCCTGAATTTCCTGCTCGACCATGGCCCAGGACCAGGTTTGCCAGATGCCATATTCTTTTTCACGGAACGCAGGAACGTTACCGAATTCGGTCGCATTGCGATGAAGCAGCGCCGGAACGGACAAAAGCCCCCCGGTGCCGGTCTGCGTCTCAGCCAAAATAATCTCCTCCCACACCGGTTTATGGCACCGGCAACCGACCGCTTTTGCGATTCTCATATCTCACACAAGCTGGCCAAAGCTTCGACGTCAACTTTTTCCTGATGTTTTCCGAATTCTTTCGAATTGTTACAAACGCCAGCCCAATGACCCTGAAACACGATTTCTTCATCCTGTTAGCGCCAGCATATTCGGCGCCACCCTTGGCGTGACCCGCCGCATGGTGTTAGCCCTACCCACGGGGAGCACCTAATTTGGACCACACAGATCAGCAGAACAAAATACTGACGACGGCCGGTCTGAATATGCTCGCGCAGGCGTTGTCGATCTATGACCAGGACCTGAAACTGGCGGTCTGCAACACCCGTTTCAAAACCATGTTTTTGTTACCCGATGCACTGGTCACACCCGGCGCCCGCTTTGAAGACACCATTCGCCATCTGGCCGAATCCGGTGAATATGGCGATATCGACGACATTGATGCCTTTGTTCAGGTCCGCGTCGATCAGGCCGGCGCGTTTGAGCAGCACTATATGGAGCGGACCCGTTCAAACGGTCGCACCATTTCGGTCGAGGGCACGCCCCTGCCCCAAGGCGGCTGGGTCACCGTTTATACCGACATCACCCGCACCAAACGATCCGAGCAGTTGTTGCGCACCCGATCCGAGGAACTGTCAGATCAGCTGTTGTCCCACGCCGAAGAACTGTCGGCGACCAACCGCGAACTTGCGGCTACCATCACCGCGCTGCAAGAGACCAAACGCCAGTTGACCGAGATCGAATACCGCACCCGGCTGACCACGGAAATGATGCCAGCCCATATCGCCCATTTGGACAAGCACGGGCATTACACCTATTCCAACCGTCGTCTTGGGTCGGTCATGCCGGACCGGCCTTTGAATATCCTTGGCCGGTCCATGGCCAGCATTATGGGGCCAGCAACCTTTGCCCAGATCGAACCACATTTGAACGAAGCCTACAAAGGCCACAGCCCGGTGTTTGAATTCACCGACACGGTCAGTTCCCGGCGTATTCGTGGCGCCTTTACCCCGGATCAGGCCGGCGGCGTTTATATCTTGTCGATGGATGTGACCGAGGAAACACAGGCCCGCGCCGCTCTGCAACAAACCCGACGCCGGCAGATGGCGGCGCAGATGACCAGCGGCATTGCGCATGACTTTTCCAACCTTCTGACCATCATATTGGGTATGCAAAGCAAACTGGGCCGTATGGATTTGGGGGCCGAGGCCGCCGAATTGATCGACGCCACCCAATCCACCGCCCAGCGCGGCGGTCGGTTGCTAAACCGGTTGGCCGATATGACCGGTCACCGCACATTGCGCCCACAGTCCACCGATCTGCATGTGCTATTGCAAGACCTGAAACTTTTGGCGACGCCCAGCCTGCCGCCCTCGGTCGGCCTAAGTGTGCTCGACAACACGCCCAATACCGCGTTCATGCTGGACCCCGGCATGTTGCAGGACGCATTACTAAACCTGATCCTGAACGCCCGCGACGCCTGTGGAACCACTGGCCAGATCACCGTCAGCGCCCATAACATCGCTGATCTGTGGATCGAGATCACCGTGACAGACACCGGCCCCGGATTTTCACCCGAAGCCTTGGACAAAGCACTCGACCCGTTTTTTACCAGCAAAGGCGGCGAAGGCTCGGGCCTTGGCCTGCCGATGGTGTACGACATGACCAAACTCGCAGGCGGTGATCTGCGCTTGGGCAATACGCTCTCTGGTGCCAGCATCACCCTACGCCTGCCCTACCGTGTGCCGCCGACAACCACCGGCGGCCTTGCGCTGTTGGTCGAAGACAGCGAACCCCTGCGCGCCACGTTCCGCGATATGCTGGTCAATCTGGGCCATTCGGTGATCGAGGCAACGTCGGTGGACGAGGCCACCGCCCTTGCCGCGGACCTGGACGATATCACCCTGATCCTATCCGACATCCGCCTACAAGGCAGCGCCACCGGCCTTGACCTGCTGGACCGGATGGAGGGGTCGGGATTGCCTTGCGTACTGATGACTTCGTTGCCGCCCGACGACCCGCTGCACCGCGCCGCGCTATCGCGCGTGCCGGTCCTGCATAAACCGTTTTCTTTTGAACAATTGTCCGCACTCATCCAATCTGGGGCTGCCACATGACGACACCTTTGGTCACCATTCTTGATGACGAACCAGAAATCCGCAAAATGCTTACCGAAGTGTTAGAAGACGCCGGTTTTCGCACCCAAAGCTATGGCCGTGCCCACGAATTTGAAGCGGCGTTGAAACATGTCACGCCCGATGTCTGCCTTGTCGACCTGTCCCTACCCGACACCGATGGATTGGCCTTAGTGCACCGTTTGGCGTTGGAACGGGGCGCAATTGTCATCATCATTTCGGGCCGTGCCCAGGTACAGGACCGGGTGACCGGGCTGGAATTGGGGGCAGACGACTATATTACCAAACCGTTTGATCCCGCCGAAGTCGTCGCCCGCATCCGCGCCCGCCTGCGCAGCACCAAAGGCGCGATACTATCCGGCGACACCGCCCGGTTCAACGGCTGGATCGCGCATTTTGACCGCTACATGCTTGAGGACGAAACCGGCACCGAAACCCCGTTCAGCCACGCCGAAAGCGAGGTGCTGCGTCTGTTCCTGGAACGCCCCAAACGCCTGATCAGCCGGGCGCAAATGCAAGAAAGCCTTGGCGGGGCAGCAGGCGAGAGCTTTGACCGGGCCATGGACGTGCGTATCTCACGCCTGCGCACGAAACTGCGCGAAGACCCAAAAAACCCGCGTTTAATCAAGACAATATATGGGGCCGGGTATATTTTTCTGGGCGATGTGAATTGGAGCTAACAGCCGGTCAGGCCACAAAAAACGCCCGTTGCGCCCGGAAATGCGGCACCAGAATATCACGAAACGCCGCCACTTTGGCCGAGGGCCACACATCCGGATGCCCGACCACCCAAATATCCATATAGAGTTGCGGCGGCAGCACTGGCACCTGCACCAATCCATCCGTTGCACGCCCCAAAAACATCGGCATCCGTACCACACCCAGTCCGGCCTGCGCCGCACCAACCAGCGCCACCATGTCATCAAACTCCATCCGGACGCGCGCATTTGGATAGTGCGCAAGCGACGCTTTGGGCACTCTGCCATTTTGCCCATAAACAATCCAGTCGATGCAGGCAGCCGGATCATCCTTGATCCGCCCGGCCACATCGACATTGGCAAAACTGGCGGTCTCTTGGGTGCACAGACGTAACCCGGTCAGCGAATCCCCCGGATTACGACTGATCCGAATGGCCAGATCAGCGGCGCGGCGGTTTAGGTCCAGCAGTTCATTGGTCGCACGCACCTTCAGATCGACATCGCCGTATCTTGTGCAAAACTGATCCAGCACCGGGGCCAGATGCGGCCCGATCAACAATTGCGGTGCAGTGACCACCAACGTGCCGGATAACGACTGATCCCGCCCTTGCAGTTTGCGCAACAACGTGTCGTTCTGAAGCTCCATCTCGGCCGCATGTTGGGCCGTCAAATGGGCGATATCCGTCGGATGATAACCATCTGACAGCCGCTCAAACAACACCTTGCCAAGGGCACGCTCGGCCCGTTCGATCCGGCGCGCTACAGTCGTGTAATTCAGACCAAGATCCGCCGCAGCCGCCGCCAGCGTGCCGCGACGAACCACCGCCAGTACCGTTTTCAGATCATCCCATTGAATCGTCATGCCATGCGGTTTCGCATATCATAGATGCAATTACACGCGTTTTCGCAATCCAAACTTAGCCCTAAATCAACATTGTCAAACAAAGGAGACCCCAATGACCTATGCCATCTTCAAAGCCGTCATCACCAACCCCGCAGCCATGGCCGCATACCGCGAAAAGGCCGGAGCGGCGCTTGCTAAACATGGCGGCAAAGTCGAGGCCGCGACGCCAACGGCCACAGCATTAGACGGCGCACCGTCTATCCCGGACGTTGCCGCATTGCTGTCATTTCCGGATGCCGCAGCCGCTCAGGCGTGGATCAACGACCCTGAGCTCGCCGAGCTTCACGACCTACGCCGTAGCGTTGGCGAGACAGAAATCCTGTTACTTGGGTGATCATCTAATAAGGCGGGGATGCGTTTAACCCACGCATCCCCGCCGTTTTACTCTGCCGCGACCTGTACGGCCACCGGTTCAATCTTAACTGCACAAAATTTGAATTCCGGGATTTTACCGTAGGGATCAACCGCCGAATTCGTCAGAACATTCGCCGCCGCCTCGACATAGGCAAAGGGCAGGAACACCATATCCTCGGCAATCGCCCGGTCCGACCGCGCCATGACCTCAATCGTCCCGCGCCGCGTTGAAACGCGTAAAATATCGCCCGCCACCATGCCCAAGCGGGCAAGAGTTTTGGGATGCACCGAACAATTCGCCTCGGGTTCCATCGCATCCAAAACCTTGGACCGGCGCGTCATTGACCCAGTGTGCCAATGTTCCAACTGACGCCCGGTTGTCAGGATCATCGGGTATTCCGCGTCCGGGATTTCGTCGGGGGGAATCACACTCGCCGGGGTAAACAACGCCCGCCCGTTGGCACGCGGAAAGCCATCGCCAAACACAATCGCCTGACCGGGGTCTTCGGGTGACAGCGACGGATAGGTCACCACATTTTCGGTCATCAGCCGATCCCAGGTGATGTTATCCAGCGACTTCATATTCAGCTTCATTTCGGCAAATACGTCCGCCGGGCCGGTATAGTCCCAACCCAGATCAAGCCGTTTCGCCAGTTCAATCTCAATCCACAAATCACCCCGCGCCTCGCCGGGGGGTGACACGGCCAGACGGCCCATCTGCACCTGGCGATTGGTGTTGGTGACAGTGCCGGATTTCTCGGCAAACGCCGCGGCGGGCAGAATCACATCGGCATAACTTGCTGTTTCGGTCAGGAAAATATCCTGCACGATCAGATGATCCAGTTTCGCCAAAGCATCCCGCGCGTGGTCCACATCCGGGTCCGACATCGCCGGGTTTTCGCCCAGAATATACATGGCCTTGATGTCGCCTTCATGGACCGCATCCAGAATTTCGGTCACGGTCAGGCCCTTTTCGCTGGAAAAATCGCCGCTGCCCCAAACATCGGTAAAGGCGCTGCGCACGCCGTCATCGGTCACAGTCTGATAATCCGGCAAGAACATCGGGATCATCCCGGCATCCGACGCACCCTGCACATTGTTCTGTCCGCGCAACGGATGCAGACCGGTACCGGGACGGCCAATCTGACCGGTCATCAGCGCCAGCGAGATCAGACAGCGTGAATTATCGGTGCCATGAACGTGTTGACTGATGCCCATGCCCCAAAAAATCATCCCGGCCTGCGCACCGGCAAACGTCCGCGCCACATCGCGCAGCATGTCCGGCTCAATGCCGCAAATCTCGGCCATCTTTTCGGGTGAAAACGCCCTAAGGTGCTCTTTCTCGGCCTCCCAATTCTCGGTATAGCCTTCGATATATTGGCGATCGTACAGCTCTTCTTCGACAATCACATGCATGATCGCATTCAGCATCGACACGTCGGCACCGGGACGGAATTGCAGCATATGACTGGAAAAACGTTTTAGTGCCTGCCCGCGTGGGTCCATCACAATCAGCTTGCCGCCGCGTTTGGTGAACTGCTTGAAATAGGTCGCCGCAACCGGGTGGTTTTCGATCGGGTTACAACCGATGACAATGGCCACATCGGCGTTCTCAATTTCGTTGAACGTCGCCGTCACCGCCGCCGAGCCGACGTTCTCCATCAGCGCCGCCACTGACGAGGCATGGCACAGCCGCGTACAGTGATCGACGTTGTTATGACCAAAGCCCTGACGGATCATCTTTTGAAACAGATAGGCTTCCTCATTTGTGCATTTAGCACTGCCAAAACCCGCAACTTCGCGGCCGCGACCCTTTAGGCCATTGGCGGCAAAATCAAGCGCCTCGTCCCATGACGCCTCGCGGAAATGCGTCTGCCAGTTGCCGGGATCAACATTCAGCCCCTTGGCTGGCGCGTCTTCACGTCGGATCAGTGGTTTGGTCAGGCGGTGATCATGGTGGATATAATCAAAACCAAACCGGCCTTTGACGCATAAACGCCCCTCATTCGCGGGGCCATTTATACCCTCAACATATTTCACCCGACCATCTTTGACCTTCAGCGAAATCTGACAACCAACACCACAAAACGGGCAGATGCTTTCAACTTCACTGTCAAAATCGGCGCTATCGCCAACCTGCTGCTCGTCCACTACAGTCGCAGGCATTAACGCTCCGGTTGGGCAGGCCTGCACACATTCACCACAGGCCACACAGCTGCTCTCCCCCATCGGGTCAGCAAGATCAAAGGTCGGCCAGGAATCATGGCCGCGCCCGGACATGCCGATCACATCATTAACCTGAACCTCACGACAGGCACGAACGCACAGACCACATTGAATACAGGCATCCAGATTAACGCTCATCGCGACGTGGCTGTCATCAAGTAGCGGAATATGGCCCTGATCCATTTTGGGAAAACGACTGGTCGTCACGCCATTGGCATCCGCCATGTCCCACAAATGCGCCGACTTATCATGGGCCACATCGCGGTCAGGTTGATCTGTCACCAGCATCTCAACCACCATCTTACGCGCCGTTTCGGCCCGCGTGGAATTCGTGGTCACAACCATCCCCTCGGACGGTTCACGAATGCACGACGCCGCAAGCACCCGTTCGCCTTCGATCTCAACCATGCAGGCACGGCAATTGCCATCCGGGCGATACCCCGGTGCAGGCTTATGACACAGATGCGGAATCACCAGTCCGCGGCCATTGGCCACTTCCCAGATTGTCAGGCCTGCTTCGGCCTCAACGTCCTGCCCATCAAGGGTAAAGTGCACTGTCTGTGACATACGTTCCTCCATACATGCGACCCTTGTTAAACACACCTGCCCCAAAACAAAAAGTCAATCACGACAAACGCCTAGTGTTTTGCGCCACATGCCCACAAACAAGGCCCCCAACCCCATCTTCTTTTGTTCAAAAATATCCCCGCCGGAGGCTCCGCCACTGGCAACCCACGCTGCCCTCGCCTAAGACAGACTAACACATGAGGTCTCGCAAATGTCCCACATCACTCTTATCCGTCACGGTCAGGCCAATACTGGCGCCAAAGACGAAGTCAGCTATGACAAGCTAAGCGCCCTTGGTCATCAACAGGCCGCTTGGCTTGGCGATCACCTGCGCGCCACCGCCGCGTTTCACCCGCGCGTCTACAGCGGCACGCTGACCCGGCAGGTCGAAACTGCGCATGGCATGGGATATGGCGACATTCTGGTACAGGACGAACGCCTGAACGAATTGGAATATTTCACTCTCGCCAACCTGCTGCAACAACAACGCGGCACCGACATTCCAACCGAACGCGAAGGCTTCATTACCCATCTGCCAATGGTCTTTAGCGCCTGGCAAAACGGTGAAATCGAAAACCCACCCGAGAGCTTTGTAGACTTTGAAACCCGCGTATCCGACGTCATGCACGAAATCGCCAAAGGCCCCGGCCCGGCGCTCGTCGTCACCTCGGGCGGGCTGATCTCAATGACCATGCGCCGCTTTCTTGGGCTAGACACCCAATCCATGGCCCGCCTCGCACTTGCCATCATGAACACATCCATGCACCGCCTGTTTCCGATTGGCGACCAGCTTAGCCCGGTGCTGTTCAACGCGGTGCCACATCTGGAAACACCTGATCGTCACTACGCCCAAACCCACGTCTGAATCCACGTCTAAACCCACTCCTAAAAGGCCCGCGCGCATGCAGCTTTATTTCACCCCCGGAACCATTTCGGTCGCCGTTGCCATCACCCTGCACGAAGCCGATATCGCGTTTGAGCCGATCCTTGTCGATTTTTCCCAAGCCGAGCAACTTGGCACCGCCTACCAGCAAATCAACCCCAAAGGCCGTGTCCCGGCTCTGGCCACACCCAATGGGCTGCTCACTGAAACCGGCGCGATTCTGGATTACATCGCAGCAATTGCTCCGCAGGCCAATTTGATCCCGTCGAGTCCATATAAGGCCGGCAAAATGCGCGAAATGATGTATTATCTTGCCTCGACAGCACACATTAACCACGCCCACAAAATTCGCGGTCAGCGCTGGGCGGACAACCAATCCTCATGGGATGACATGGCGGCCAAAATGACGGCAAACATGATCGAAAACACCAACCACATCGAAACCCAGTGCCTGACCGGTCCCTATGTCCTTGGTGATCAGTTCAGCCTCGCTGACCCGTATCTTTATGTCCTTAGCACATGGCTTGCGAATGACGGCGTCGACACGACACAATTCCCGAAACTGACCGCTTTTATCAAGAGGATGGCCACGCGCCCCTCGGTTCAAACCGTCACCACCCAAGGAATGCTGTAAATGACCCATCTGTGGATCCGCGCCGAACAGCGCGACAACGAAGAACGCGTTGGCCTGACCCCAAAAGGCGCCCGTGCCCTGCTGGACACCGGATTGCGTGTCACGGTTGAACACAGCTCTGTCCGCGCCATCCCCATCGACGGTTACATCGACGCCGGATGCGAAATCGCGCCGGAAAATAGCTGGCCCACGGCCCCCGCCGATGCCATCATCTTTGGCCTCAAAGAACTACCCGAAGACGGCAGCCCCCTAACCCATCGCCACATCCTGTTTGGCCACGCCTACAAAGGCCAACCTTCGGGCCAAGTCCTGCTGAAACGGTTCAAGTCAGGCGGCGGCACCCTTTATGATCTGGAATACCTCGTCACCGAACAGGGCCGCCGCGTCGCCGCCTTTGGCTATTGGGCCGGATACGCAGGCGCCGCCGTGTCGCTAAAATGCTGGGCAGCCCAACAGCGCGGTGAATTCGCCGGTCCGGTTTCGGTCTATCACAGCTCATCCGCCCTACAATCTGACCTGAACACAGAACTCTCCGCCATCGGCCCCAACCGGCCCACCGCCATCGTTATCGGCGCCCTCGGCCGTGTCGGCGCCGGCGCCGGCGACCTTTGCACCGCCCTTGGCATAAGCGTCACCAAATGGGACATGGATGAGACCGCCAGCGGCGGCCCGTTCCCCGAAATCCTAGACCATGACATTTTCCTGAACTGCATCCTGGCCCGCCCCGGAACCCCGGTCTTTGTCCCGACCAGCGCCAAAACTGATCCGCGCACATTGTCCGTCATCGGCGATATCGCCTGTGACCCGGACAGCGACTTTTCCCCGATCAAGGTCTACGACCGAACCACCACGTGGGACGTTCCAGCCCTGCGCGTTCACGACAGCCCGCCACTGGATGTCACAGCCATCGACAACCTGCCATCGATGTTACCAGTCGAAAGCTCTGAGGATTATGCCAGCCAGTTGTTGCCGACGCTGTTAACATTGGACGCGCTGGACAAAGGCGTCTGGGAACGGGCACAAGCCACATACGACAATCACATCGAAAAGGTATAAGCACATGACAATTCACTGGTGCGGCACCGGCCTATCCGCGATTCCCGGCCTGCGTAAACTAATCCAATCCGGCCAAGACGTCACCGTCTGGAACCGGACCATCGACAAAGCCCGCGACGCTGTCGGCGACATCACAACCGATATCCGCGCCTTTGACATGGACGCTCTTGGCAATGCGCTGACACCCGGCGATGTCGTGGTATCAATGCTGCCGGGTGACTGGCATGTGCCGCTCGCCGAACTGGCGATCTCAAAATCCGCCAATTTCGTCAGTTCGTCCTACATCGCGCCCGAAATGCGCGATTTGGATGCCGCCGCCAAATCCGCCAATGTGGCGTTGGTTAACGAAGTTGGCCTAGACCCGGGCATCGACCATCTGATGGCGCACCATCTGGTAGCTGACTACCGCGCCTCTGACGCTTGTGACCCGGAGAACCACCTGAGTTTCATCTCATATTGCGGTGGCGTGCCCAAAACGGCCAACCCGTTCCGCTACAAATTCAGTTGGTCGCCGCTGGGTGTTCTCAAAGCGCTCCGCTCGCCGTCCCGCTCAATCCGTGACTACAAAGAGCGCCTTGTTGAGCGCCCTTGGGATGCCATCGACAGCTATACAGCGCCGCTACCCACTCCCGAGAGCTTTGAGGTCTACCCAAACCGCGATAGCCTGCCGTTTATTCAGCAGTACGAGTTGCAAGACGCCGGAAAAATCCGCGAATTCGTCCGCGGCACCCTGCGCCTGAACGGCTGGGCCGACGCCTGGAGCGATGTTTTCACTGAGGTCGAAACCCTGACGGGCCCCGAAGGCGACACAAGGTTGTCCGAGATGTCCGACCAATTCTGGAACGATCATGCCTATGACAAAGACGAACCCGACCGCGTCATCCTTTGCGTCAGCCTGAAAGCGGAAAAAGGCGGCGAAACGCTCTGGCACAAAACCTATGTGATGGACGCCTGGGGTGATGAGCGCGGCACAGCAATGGCGCGCCTTGTTTCGATCCCGGTCTCGCTTGCGGTCACATCAGTCTTAAACGGTGACATCCCCGCCGGTGTTCACGCCGCGCCAAGTGACGAAAAGCTGGTGTCGGCATGGATGCAAGAAATCGACACTCTGTCGCAACATTTAGAAATCACCGATCACTTGACCTGAGCTTCTTTTGTTCAGAAATATCCCCACCGGAGGTAAAGAAATTTTTGTGCCTCCGGCGGGGATATTTAGAGAAGTTGGAATTTGTAAGGCTCCTGTTTCCTCACATTAAATCATTCTCTTCGTCCGCGGCCGAAATCCCCAACGCGTCCAGACCATTTTCCAGATGGTCGGACATATGCGGCGTGCCAATCATGTAGTCCGCGCAAGGCGTTGTCGCCTCGTTTCGGGCGGTCTCCAGGGCTTCGGCAAAGTCTTCAACTTCGAAACTTTCGCGGCCGATCCACATGATGGCGACCAGCTCGCATTGCTCGTCCTCGCTCATCCGGTCAATGAACGCGCGCAGTTCGCCTTCGGCGCGGTTTAACTCGCGTCCCATCAATATGACCTGAGCCACTTTACCCGCTATAATTTCCACAATACGCCCCTTTCCTCTGTTCGCCGTAACCTAGGTTATCAGACAGCACCGGCACGGCCTGCGTCTTTGATCTTGCGCAAACATACCAAATATCCACCCATTTGCCAAAATCCGCAATAAACGCCCGATAATCGACGCCAGCCGAAACCTAACCCGTTATGTTGTCGGTTATGATGTTTGATCTGCCCGACCCCGCCGAGCTTTACACCGCTTTGATCGCACGCGACCCCGCTTGGGACGGACGTGCCTATGTTGGCGTGCGCACAACCGGCGTGTTTTGTCGGCTGACATGCCCGGCGCGCAAACCCAAGCCTGAAAACTGCACATTTTATCCGACGGTCTCAGGCTGTCTTGAGGCGGGGTTTCGACCTTGCAAACGCTGCCACCCTATCAAAACCGCAGCCGAATCAGACCCCACCATACAGGATTTGATAACCCGCCTTGAAGCCGACCCCGCGCGCCGCTGGTTTGAATCCGATGTGGCGGCGTTGGGCTATGATCCATCAACCATCAGACGCAGTTTCAAACGGCATTTTGGCTGTACCTTCCTTGACATGGCCCGGCAAAGGCGCCTGTAACCAGGGTTTTCCACATTGGCCGCAGGTGGTCAGGTGATCGAGCGCAGTTGGATGCCGGATACCAGTCGCCCAGCGCCTTTCGCACCGCTTTTGCCAAGCTTCTGGGACATTCACCAATCGCGTTCACAGGTCCTGCGATATTGCTGGCGGATTGGTTCCAGACACCCCTTGGCCCAATGATTGCCGTCAGCGATCAGAGCCATTTGCATTTGCTGGAATTCAGCGACCGCAAAGCCCTGCCAAACCAACTCAAGCGCCTGTCACAGGCAGTCAAAGGTCAGATCGGGTTTGGCTGTCCGCCGCCCACGACCCTGAGCAAAACCCAGTTTAGCGCTTTTTTCCAAGGCGAATCCGCCGATTTCACCATTCGGTTGGCGCTGCACGGCACCACGTTCACAAAATCCGTTTGGCGCGAATTACAAACCATCCCAGCCGGACAAACCCGTAGTTACAGCCAGCTGGCCAATGCCACTGGGCGGCCCAGCGCGGTGCGTGCCGTTGCGCGCGCCAATGGGGCCAATCAGATCGCGATTGTGATCCCATGCCACCGCATTATCGGTGCTGACGGATCGCTGACCGGTTATGGTGGCGGCATCTGGCGCAAACAAAAACTAATCGAGCTTGAGGCTCAGCATGCAAAAAAAAATGGAACGTCACATGGCCCAATCCAATCGTGCCGCGCAATTTTCAGCATTGCACACAGCCGGCGCACCGTTAATCCTCTATAACATCTGGGATGTTGGCAGCGCCCAGGCCGTCGCCAAGGGCGGTGCGTCGGCCATCGCAACGGGCAGTTGGGCCATCGCCCGCACGCAAGGGTTTGGCGATGGCGAGGCCATGCCGCTGGATCAATCGTTAACCATTCTTGGCAACATCACCAGCACCGTTGATCTGCCTATCACCTTTGATTTTGAGGCCGGCTATGCCGACACTCTTGCCGATCTATCCGCAAATACCCGCAAAGTGATAGAGGCCGGGGCGGTTGGCATCAATTTCGAGGATCAGGTCATCGGCGGGGATGGGCTTGTCCAGACCAAGGATCAATGCGCCCGCATCACCGCCATCCGTAAGGTCGCGGATGATGCAGGCGTGGCCTTGTTCATCAACGCCCAGACCGATGTGTTTTTCAAAGGCGCCGCCGCCGACACACATCCTGATCTGATGGGCGAAGCGTTGGATCGTGCAAGGGCCTATGCCGATGCCGGGGCGAATGGGTTATTCGTTCCGGGGCTCGCCGATGCGGATTTGATAGGACAGCTGAGTCAGCAATCTCCAAGCCCGGTGAATATCATGTGCAACGCCAATTCGCCGGATATTGCAACGTTGACCCAGTTAGGCGCGGCGCGGATCAGTCATGGACCCGGTCCGTTCATCCAGTTGATGGCCGAATTGACCAAACGCGCGGCGGCGATCTATGGCTCGGGCTGACCGATTGGTTTGACCAATGACACCGGGCCGACAGCGTCCTGCTCTGTCAGTTCCTCAAAGTCGAAATTGTCGAGCCTCTGGGCCCGACGACCGGCTTTGTCGGCGCTGATCTTGATGTCTGCAATGTCTTTGCTGGCCTGACCGAAATGCCGGTCCAAACTATTCACCCGGTCACCAAGCCGGTCCACATCCGCGTAAAGCAGGCCCAGTTCTTTGCGGATCGCCCCGGCCTGATCGCGCATGCGCGCGTCTTTCAGGATGGCGCGCATGGTGTTCAGGGTTGCCATGCAGGTGGTGGGTGAAACGATCCAGACGCGGGCGGTGAACCCTTCGCGCACCAGCTCCGGGTAATTGGCGTGCAGTTCGGCATAGACCGCCTCGGACGGCAAAAACATCAACGCACCATCGGCGGTTTCGCCTTCGATGATATAGCGGTCTGAAATCGCCTTAATGTGAGTACGAACCGAGGTGCGCATCATCCGCGAGGCCTCTTTGGTTTCGGTTGGGGTTTTGGCACGGCGCAGCGCCTCGTAGGCCTCAAGCGGGAATTTGCTGTCGATAACGATTGAACCGGGAGGGTTTGGCAAATGGATCAGACAATCGGCACGTTTGCCGTTACTCAGGGTCGCTTGCAACACATAGCTGTCGGGCGGCAGCGCCTTGGACACGATGTCGTTCAGCTGAATTTCGCCAAACGCGCCGCGGGTTTGTTTGTTGCTCAGGATGTCCTGAAGGCTCAGCACATCGCCGCTTAGTTTGGTAATATTATCCTGGGCTTTGTCGATGGCAGCAAGGCGCCCCTGAAGCTGGGTCAGCGAGGTTGTGGTTTGCTTTGAGCTGCCGTGCAGGGTGTGCGTCATCCGTTCTTGCATATCGGTCAGGGCGCGGGCGGATTTCATGGCGTTTTCGGCCAGCCGGTCGTTCATCTGGTGTTGCAAATTGTTCAGGCGGGATTCGACCATTTGGGTCATTTGCAACTGGGCATTGACCTGCGTGTCAGACACGTTCTGCAACCCGCCACGCATTTGGTCCTGACCAAAGCCAAGTTGTTGGACGTTTTGACCCAAAGTCGTCATTTGCTGGGTCAAAGGCGCGACCATTTTGGCCGAACGCCCGGCGGCGCGGATCGTAAGGATCAGCAGCAGGACGATCAACAGCGCAATTGACCCGGCCACGAGGGCCACGATCACCGCCGGATCATCCAGCGCGAAGGTATAGGTGCCAATCTGGATCAAGTGCGTCCGAACAGCCGTTCAATATCGGCCAGTTTTAGTTCGACATAGGTCGGGCGTCCGTGATTGCACTGGCCGGAATGCGGCGTGACCTCCATTTCGCGCAGCAGGGCGTTCATCTCTTCGGCATGCATTCGGCGACCAGATCGGATTGAGCCGTGGCAGGCGACGCGGCTTAGGATCGCCTCTAGGCGGGCCTCGACGGTTTGGCTGCTGCCCAGATCGGACAATTCGTCCAGAATATCGCGGATCATTGCAGTGGCGTTGATTTCGCCCAACAAGGCGGGCGTTTCGCGGATGGCGATGGCGCCGCCACCGAACGGTTCGATGGTCAGCCCGAGGCGGGCAAGATCGGGAGCGATGTCCATCAATTGCGCACATTCGGCGGCAGATAGATCAACGATCTCTGGGATCAGCAGCGCCTGCGCCGCGACGCCGTTGGTGGCCATTTGGGTTTTCAGTTTTTCATAAACCAGCCGTTCGTGGGCGGCGTGCTGATCAACAATAACCATGCCGTCGGCGGTCTGGGCGATGATATAGTTTTCATGCACTTGCCCACGGGCAGTACCAAGGGGCAGCTGCTCCTCTGCCCTGCGGGCATCTTCGCCGTGAGCGTCTGTGGGCGTTGGCTCAATAATTTGGCCGCTATAGTCGTGGCGCATTTCGGCAAAACCGGGGGCCTGCGCGGCAAAGGCCGCATTGCGAGCAGAGGCAGAAGGGCGATCCATCTGATAAACCCGCGCGCCGTGTGTTTGCGGCGTCATTGCCCCCAACGTTGCGTCGGCAACTGTTGATGATGCACAATGCCCGGCCTCGGCCAAAGCATGGCGCAGGGCCGAAACGATTAATCCACGGGCGATGCCCGGATCGCGAAACCGGACCTCGGATTTGGCCGGGTGCACATTGACGTCAACCAGCTCTGGGTCGCAGTCCAGAAACAGCGCCGCCGCCGGGTGGCGATCACGCGAGAGGAAGTCGAAATAGGCACCGCGTAGGGCACCTGTCAGCATTTTATCCTTCACAGGGCGCCCATTGACGAACAGGTATTGCGCCACGGCAGCACCGCGCGAATAGGTTGGCAAAGCGGCATAGCCGAACAACCGGATACCGTCGCGTGTGGCGTCAATCGCCAGTGCATTGTCGGCGAATTCACGGCCCAGAACGCGGGTCAGACGGTCGCGCAAGGCATCAAACATATCGCCGGTTTCGGCGTCGGCGCGAAACACGATACGGCCTTCGTCGCCTTTGGAGACATCGCGCAGGGTAAAGCCGATCGACGGTTCTGCCATGGCCAACCGCTTGACCACATCTGTCACGGCCTGGGATTCGGCCCGGTCTGTGCGCATGAATTTCAACCGTGCAGGCGTGGCGAAAAACAGGTCGCGCAGCTCGACCACGGTGCCTGCACGCAACGCAGCGGGCCGCACCGGATCAAATTTGCCGCCCGCGACGTGGATGCTGGCCGCGTCAAACCCGTCGCGACGGCTGGTAATGGTCAGACGTCCAACAGCGCCAAGCGACGGCAACGCCTCGCCGCGAAATCCAAAGGTGTGGATATTGAGCAGATCCGAGCCATCGATCTTTGACGTGGCATGGCGCGACAAGGCCAGCGGCAATTCCTCAGGCGGGATACCACAGCCATCATCGGTGACCCGGATCAGGGTTTTGCCACCATCCGCGATGTCGATTGCGATACGCGTGGCCCCGGCATCCACTGCGTTTTCAATCAGTTCCTTGACCCCAGAGGCCGGGCGTTCAACCACCTCACCCGCAGCGATGCGGTTGATGGCGGTGTCATCCAGTTGCCGGATCACCGGGCGAAATTCGCCGATATTGGGGTTGGGATGGGCCATACCGCTAGACCTAGCATAGGCAAAGGCGATTCTGCCACCAGCAATGATGTGGTGCGTTGACATTATCGAGGCGGGTGGCGATGTCTTAACTGCACGTTATCAGGGGGCAACAGATCATGGCCAAACAGTGGGAATTCTGGATCGACCGGGGCGGCACATTTACCGACGTTGTAGCCCGTAAACCGGATGGTACATTGGCCACGCATAAGCTGTTGTCCGAGAACCCCGAACGTTACGCAGATGCCGCCGTGCAGGGCATACGCGAGATGATGGGCGTTGACGGGGCCTTTCCCGATGGTGCCATTGCCGCCGTGAAAATGGGCACGACCGTGGCCACCAATGCGCTGCTTGAACGCAAAGGCGAGCCGGTTTTATTACTCATCACCAAGGGTTTTCGCGATCTGCTCAAGATCGGTTATCAGACCCGCCCCGATCTGTTTGATCTGCATATTCGACGCCCCGACCTGCTGTACAAAGAGGTTGCCGAAATGGATGAACGGCTTAATGCAGAGGGCGAAATCATCCGGCCTTTGGATGAAGCTGCCGCACGCGAGGCTTTGCAAGACGGCTATGATTCAGGCCTGCGGGCCGTGGCGATTGCCGGGCTGCATGCCTATCTGAATCCGGCCCACGAAGACCGCGTTGCCAAGATGGCCAAGGACATTGGCTATACCCAAATTTCCACCTCAAATGCGGTGTCTAAACTGGCCAAACTGGTCGGGCGCGGCGACACAACAGTGGTTGACGCCTATCTGTCGCCGATCCTGCGCCGCTATGTCGATCAGGTGGCCGATGCCTTGGATATGGGGCGCGCGTGCGAGCGGTTGTTGTTTATGCAATCCAGTGGCGGGCTAACCGATGCGCGGTTGTTTCAGGGCAAGGATGCGATCCTGTCTGGGCCAGCCGGGGGTATTGTCGGCATGGTCAAAACCGCCAAAATTGCCGGGCATGATCGGCTGATTGGCTTTGATATGGGCGGCACGTCGACCGATGTCAGCCATTATGCGGGCATCTATGAACGGTCGTTTGAAACCGAGGTCGCAGGTGTTCGGATGCGCGCGCCGATGATGGATATTCATACGGTTGCAGCGGGCGGCGGATCAATCTGCCGCTTTGCCCAAGGGCGGTTTCAGGTTGGCCCCGAAAGCGCCGGAGCCGATCCCGGACCGGCCTGCTATCGACGTGGTGGGCCGTTAACGGTGACCGATTGCAACGTGATTTTGGGCAAACTGAACCCGGATCATTTTCCGCATGTCTTTGGGCCGAACGGCGATCTGCCGCTGGATACCGGCATCGTGCGGCAGAAATTTGAGGCGATGGCCGCCGAGATTGCCACCGAAACCGGCGATCCGGCACGCACGCCCGAAGATATGGCAACCGGGTTCCTGCGCATCGCGGTCGACAACATGGCCAACGCGATCAAGAAAATCAGCGTCCAGCGCGGCCATGATGTCACCACCTATACCCTGCAATGTTTCGGCGGCGCGGGTGGGCAACATGCCTGTCTGGTGGCCGATGCTTTGGGCATGTCGCGGGTGTTTATTCATCCCTATGCCGGCGTGTTGTCGGCCTATGGTATGGGCCTCGCCGAAATCCGCGCGCTGCGCGAGATACAACTGGATGCACCGCTGGAAAATGTGGCGCGCGCGCGCGATGCATTGGCGAAAATAGGGGCCGAGGCAGAGGCCGAAGTCAGGGATCAGGGCGCCGCCCAAGTGCGCAGCATTCTGACGGCGCATTTGCGTTATGATGGCTCGCATCAGGCGCTTGAGGTTGCGTTTGGTGATACCACGACCATGCAGGCGGCGTTTGAGGCCGCGCATCAAAGCCGCTTTGGTTTTATTTCAGCCGAACGCGCCATTCTGTTTGATATGGTTGCCGCCGAGGCGATTGGTGATACAGGCGAGGCCCCCGGTTCTGCCGGTTTTGGGACGATTGGTGATCCCAAAGCCCAGATCGAGATGTTTTGCGATGATGGCCGGCAATCTGTGCCGCTTTACGTCCGTGAAACCCTACCACAATCGGTACGCATAACCGGCCCGGCGGTGATTACCGAGGCCACAGGCACCAACATTGTTGAGCCCGGATGGCAGGCGCGTTTGGACGATATGGGCAACCTGATCCTTGAGCGTCTCACGGCCAAGGTGCATGCCCACGCGGCGGGTACAACGGCCGATCCGGTATTGCTCGAAGTGATGGGCAATCTGTTCATGTCGGTGGCTGATCAGATGGGGGCGACGCTAGCCAATACGTCGTGGTCGGTGAACATCAAAGAGCGGCTTGATTTTTCATGCGCGATCTTTGATGTGGCGGGCGATCTGGTGGCCAACGCGCCGCATGTTCCGGTGCACCTTGGGTCAATGTCGGACAGCATCAAAACCGTGATGCGTGAGAATGCCGGTGATGTTCATCCCGGCGACGCGTTCATGCTCAACTCGCCCTATAACGGCGGTACGCATCTGCCGGATGTCACCGTGGTCACGCCGGTTTTTGCCGATGGAAAACCGGTGTTCTGGCTTGGCAGCCGTGGCCATCACGCCGATATTGGTGGGCGCACGCCCGGATCAGCACCACCCGACAGCACCCATATCGTTGAAGAAGGCGTGTTGATCGACAATATGCGGCTGGTGTCGCGCGGTGTCTTTCAGCAGGACAGTGCCGAGGCGGTGTTGGCATCCGGCAAATACCCCTGCCGTAATATTCCGCAAAACATGGCGGATCTAAAGGCACAGGTTGCAGCCAATGAAACCGGGCGGCAGGCGTTGCTGGGCGTGGGTGATCAATACGGTGTGGATGTGGTGACTGCCTATATGGGTCATGTGCAGGACAACGCCGAAGAAAGCGTGCGCCAGATTTTGGGCGCGCTTGGCGACGGGTCGTTCAGCTACCGCATGGATCATGGCGCAACGATTGAGGTGTCAGTCACCGTTGATCAGGAAGCCCGCGAGGCGGTGATCGACTTTACCGGCACATCTGAACAGCATCTGGGCAATTACAACGCGCCCTATTCGATTTGCCGGGCCGTGGTGTTGTATGTGTTTCGCACGCTTGTCGGTACGAATATTCCGCTAAACGAAGGCTGCCTGCATCCGCTGCGCATCATCGCACCTGAGGGATCAATGCTGAACCCGGTCTATCCAGCGGCCGTGATTGCCGGCAATACCGAGGTTAGTCAGGCCATGTGTAACGCGCTTTATGGAGCGTTGAGGGTGATTGCGTGTAGCCAGGCAACGATGAACAATTTCGTCTGGGGCAATGATACGTTTCAGAACTATGAAACCATTGCAGGCGGCACTGGCGCGGGCCCGGGGTTTGATGGCTGTGACGCTGTGCAAAGCCACATGACCAACACCCGGATGACCGACCCTGAGATTCTGGAAAAACGCTTTCCCGTGCGGCTTGAGGCGTTTGGCGTGCGCCCCGAATCGGGTGGCGCGGGCAAATGGCACGGCGGCAACGGAGCCATACGATTGATGCGGTTCCTAACGCCAGTGACGGTGACAACGTTGTGTTCGCACCGCGAAATCCCGCCATTTGGTGTCGATGGCGGTGGCAATGGCGCGGTTGGTGTCAACTGGGCGGTCCTGCCCGACGGCACCCGTGCCGATCTGAAGGGCAACGACGAAATTGACCTGCCAAGCGGGGCGTTGTTCGGCATGGAGACCCCCGGAGGCGGCGGATGGGGCACAGCCCAATAGCGGGCAAGCGTGGGTTTTCACCCACCCTACACTTATAATTAACCTCTTCTGGGGATTGTAGAGGCATGACTGCATATCGTCGCCTCTACATCCCTGGTGGAACCTATTTTTTCACCGTCTCGCTGGCAGACCGCACAGCACAGACGCTGCTGGATGAAATTGATCTGCTGCGATCGGTTTATGCGTCGGTAGTGGCGCAGCATCCGGTGAAATGCCATGCGATGGTGGTTTTACCGAGCCACATTCACGCCGTGTGGACATTGCCGGATGGGGATGCCGATTTTTCGATCCGCTGGAGGAAAATAAAAAGCGTGTTTTCCCGCCATTGCACCGCCGCAAAGCAAGCCAGCCAAAGCCACGCGCGCAAAGGCGAAAAGGGCATTTGGCAACGCCGGTTTTGGGAGCACGCAATCCGCGATTCGGCGGACTTGCAGAGCCACGTCAAACATTGCCATTTCAATCCTGTGAAACATGGCTTGGTTAGGCACCCGACTGATTGGCCATATTCATCCGTTCACCGAGACAGCCAGCAAGGTCGATATGTGGCGTAGGGTGGGTGAAAACCCACGCACCTTAATCTCCGGTTAAAACGTCCAGCATCGGGCAATCAACCCACCCTTTTGCGCAATTGGCTGCCAATTCCTCAAGCGCCGCTTCTAGCTGCTGCAACCCGGCGATCTTGCCCTTCACCTCGCTTAGGTGCCGCGCGCCCACCTCCATTGCCTCCGCACAGGCGGTATCGTTGTCTTTTCTCAATGCCATCAGCGTTCTGGAATCAGCAATCGAAAACCCGTGATCCCGACACCGTCGGATAAACCGCAACCGGGCAATCGCATCGCGACAATAAACCCGCCGTCCGGATGCAGTACGCTCGGCCTTGGGCACAATGCCTTCGCGTTCGTAATAGCGGATCGTTTCGATCCCGACGCCGCTTTGCCGTGATGCTTCACCAATCGCAAACATGTGAATAAAATCCCTTTGTACCTGTAGCGACTACAGGATGCATAACACCTCCTATAGGTTCGCACAAATACACAGGTCGTAGCCAATTCGTAAAACAAACCCCATACGAGGATTCCCAACAATGAATAAAATCACCAGACTCGGCCTACCGCTATCGTTTTTATCCCTCGGCGTGGCCGTTTGTTGCATCTTGCCAATGACATTTATGCTGTTCGGTGTTGGTGGTGCTTGGTTAGCAGTCTTTGGAAAAATCGCTGGGGCAAGTGTTGCGGTTTTGACCGTATCGGCCATTCTGATCGGCCTCGGTTGGGTCATGGCACTATTGCGGGGCACAGCATGGCGGCAAAAATGGCTGTTGGGTAGTGCGACCGCCCTCACGGGATTGGCCTGGTTAGTATATTTGAACGAGACCAAAATTAACATGCAACTCATTGAAATCATGTAAATATGACCAAAAAAACACCAACATTTGTCAGCGTAATCACCTGTCCGAATTGTGATCATACACGCCAAGAAACGATGCCAACAGACAGCTGCCAGTGGTTCTATGAATGCACATCTTGCAACATGGTCCTGAAACCCAAATCCGGCGATTGCTGTGTCTACTGCTCCTATGGAACCGTGCCCTGTCCGCCCATTCAGGCCGGAGATTCGTGCGGCAGCTAAAAATGTAGCACAGGTTTGCTTGCCAAGCCGACGCGCGCGTGCGATTTTAACAGGCGATAGCACTGGACCAAAGCCCTAGGAAAATGCCGATGGATACAAATACAATTCAGCACACAACGCATTTGCCTCAGGTCACAGAACCGCGCAATCCGGGGATGGACCTCGACATGCAATGGGTGCGGGCCGTGCAGGCCAACACTTCGGCCATTGAACGTCGTGCCGCCACAATTCCCGGTCGTCGGTCGGTGAAAAAAGAATATCAGGCCGCGTGGCTGCTGCGCGCGATTACCTGCATTGACCTGACCACACTGGCCGGCGATGACACCGCCAATCGCGTGCGGCGTCTTTGTGCCAAAGCCCGCCAACCGGTGCGTCGTGAAATTCTGGACGCGCTAGGCATGGGGCCAATCACCACCGGTGCGATCTGCGTTTACCACGACATGATCGCCCCCGCCCTGGATGCATTGCAAGGCAGCGGCATTCCCGTTGCCGCCGTCAGCACCGGCTTTCCTGCGGGTCTATCGCCATTCCATTTGCGCCTGGCCGAAATTGGCGAGAGCGTCAAAGCAGGCGCCGCCGAAATCGACATCGTTATTTCCCGCCGTCACGTTCTGACCGGCAATTGGCAGGCGCTATATGACGAAATGCGCGCCTTTCGCGCGGCAAGTGGTGAGGCGCACGTCAAGGCGATTCTTGCCACCGGAGAACTGGGCACATTGCGCAACGTCGCCCGCGCGTCGCTGGTCTGCATGATGGCAGGTGCGGATTTCATCAAGACCTCGACTGGCAAGGAAAGCGTTAATGCCACCCTGCCGGTGTCCTTGGTAATGATCCGGGCGATCCGCGAATATTACGACCGCACCGGATACCGCATCGGTTACAAACCTGCGGGAGGCATTTCCAAGGCCAAGGATTCGTTGGTTTATCTGGCGTTGATCAAGGACGAACTGGGCGACCGCTGGCTGCAACCCGACCTGTTCCGCTTTGGCGCATCGTCGCTGTTGGGCGATATCGAACGGCAGCTTGAACACTATGTCACTGGCGCATATTCCGCCGGTTACCGCCATCCGATGGGATAAGACTATGACTGTAAGCGAGATTTTTGAGACGATGGAATACGGCCCCGCCCCCGAAAACGCTGCCGAGGCGCTCGCCTGGTTGGTAGACCAAGGCGACCGGTTTGGCCATTTCATCGACGGTGAATTCACCGCCCCCGGCGATGGCTTCGTGAGCCGCAACCCGGCCACCGGCGAGGTGCTGGCAACCCTGACCCAAGCGACGCAATCAGATGTTGATGCCGCCGTTGCCGCCGCCCGTCGCGCCCAAGGCAAGTGGCAGAATCTCGGAGGGGCCGGTCGTGCCCGGTACCTTTATGCCTTGGCGCGCCTGTTGCAGAAACACAGCCGCCTGTTTGCCGTTCTTGAAACGCTGGACAACGGCAAACCGATCCGCGAAACCCGCGACATCGACATCTCTCTGGCGCAACGGCATTTTTATTACCACGCCGGCATGGCGCAACTGATGGACGAGGCACTGCCAGATCGTCAGGCGCTGGGCGTCTGCGGCCAGATCGTACCGTGGAATTTCCCACTGCTGATGCTGTCGTGGAAAATCGCGCCTGCACTGGCGATGGGCAACACCGTGGTGTTGAAACCCGCCGAATACACCTCGCTGACGGCGCTATTGTTTGCGGATATTTGCCAGCAGGCCGGTCTGCCCAAAGGCGTCGTTAACATCGTCACCGGTGATGGCGCGGTTGGTGAAATGATCGTTAATTCCGACGTTGATAAAATCGCATTTACCGGCTCAACCGGGGTTGGCCGCCGTATCCGCGAGGCCACGGCGGGCAGTGGCAAATCGCTGACATTAGAACTTGGCGGCAAGTCGCCCTATATCGTGTTTGACGATGCGGATATCGATTCCGCCATCGAAGGTTTGGTTGATGCCATCTGGTTCAATCAGGGTCAGGTCTGCTGTGCCGGGTCACGCCTGTTGGTGCAGGAAACCATTGCCGATGATTTCTATAAACGCCTGCGCGCCCGGATGGACAAGCTGCGCCTTGGCGATCCGCTGGACAAATGCATCGACATGGGGGCCATTGTTGACCCGATCCAGTTGCAGACAATCACCGATTTGGTTGCGGCAAATGACGCGGGCGAAACCTATCAGGCCCCTGTTACCATGCCATCCGTGGGTAGTTTCTATCCGCCGACGCTGATCACTGGCCTGTCCACCGCGGACACATTGATGCAAGAGGAAATATTTGGCCCGGTGCTGGTATCCATGACCTTTCGCACCCCGTCCGAAGCGGTCGCTTTGGCCAACAACACCCGTTATGGGCTGGCCGCGACCGTCTGGACCGAGAACGTCAATCTGGCGCTTGAGATCGCTCCAAAACTGGTCGCAGGCGTGGTCTGGATCAACGCCACCAACCTGTTTGACGCCGCCGCCGGCTTTGGTGGTGTGCGCGAGAGCGGCTTTGGTCGCGAAGGTGGTTGGGAGGGCCTCGCCGCCTATACCCGAACCAATGATAAAACCAAAAAGCTGACCCGGATTGAGCCGTTCAGAGGCACTGCCGGTCCGGCGGACACCATCGACCGCACCGCGAAAATGTATGTGGGCGACAAACAGGCACGGCCTGACAGCGGGTATTCGCAACCGATCTGGGGCAAATCTGGCGCGTTGCTGGGTCATGTCGGAATGGGCAGCCGCAAAGACGTGCGCAATGCGGTTGAGGCGGCGCAAGGTGCGGCTGGGTGGGCCAAGACCACCGGGCATTTGCGGGCACAAATTCTATATTACATCGCTGAAAACCTGTCGGCGCGGGCTGATGAATTTGCCCACCGCATTGATACAATGATGGGCGGGCGACACGGCGCCAAAGAGGTCGAAACCTCAATTCAGCGCCTATTCACCTACGCCGCTTGGGCCGACAAGTTCGACGGCCAGGCGCATGGCGTGCCGATCCGGGGCGTGGCGCTGGCAATGAAAGAACCAACCGGCATCATCGGAGCACTTTGTGCGGATGAGGCACCATTGCTGGGCCTGATCTCGGTCATGGCCCCGACGATTGCGATGGGCAACCGGGTGGTGTTGGTGGCGTCAGAGCCCTATCCGCTGGCGGCAACAGATTTCTATCAGGTGCTGGATACCTCTGATGTACCGGGCGGTGTGGTCAACATCCTGACCGGGGCGCACGGCGATCTGGCCCCGACTTTGGCCAAACATCTGAACGTCGATGCGGTCTGGAGCTTTTCGTCCATCGATCTTTCTGCGTCAATCGAGACGGCCTCGGCTGGCAACCTGAAACGCACTTGGGTGAACAATGGCCAAACCCGGGACTGGTACGCTGCGGACAGCAAAACCTTTCTCACAGCCGCAACTGAGGTCAAGAATATCTGGATACCTTACGGCGAATAACCTGCGGATATTTCGTGGTCCTGCTATCAGTATTTGGCGACATTTTTCTGCAAGGACGTCAAAACTTCAATCGCCCGATCACACATTTCAGATGGGACAAACACATGGTCGTGGTGGAAAGCGGCGACCATGTTGCAGGGAATTGAATTGTCCCCAAGTGCGGTTGAAACAGCCGCCGTAAGCCCGACACCCTCCAAAGAGGAATAGACGTTGAGAGTTATGCAACTCATTGGCTGATCCACACTAAGCTCTGATTTCTTAGCCAATTCGACAGGAATGAGCATCGACATCCCCTCTTCCTCTTTAAAAGTTGAAATAGCCTGAGAAGAAAGCGAAGCAACAAGAGTGGGGTCCTCAGTCGAAATAAAGACATAACTGCCGGGCTGCACTACTGGTGTCATCCCAGAGATCATATCGTACGCAGTAATAGCTACTTTTGGCATTTGGGCGCTCCATCAAATACTTTTCCACAGGATTACAGGGTTGCTAAACAACGGCAACTGTCAGCGCGGTCGAATTGGGCTCAGACCGGACATTGCTAACACTGGACGGTTGGGGACGTGGGGCTACCCACGCCCTGTCAGTTCGTCGCTTCAAGCCCCTCAGGCCTACCAACAACAACAAATTGCAACCCTTCCGGATCGTACAATTCCGCAGCAACCCGGTTGGCGTCGGCCAATGTCACTGCGTTCACCTTGTCGTTGCGGGTGGCGATATAGTCGATGGGTAATCCCATCATCTGCATCCCCACCAAAATCCCGGCAATCCGTGAATTGCCGTCAAAACGCAGCGGATAGGCCCCGGTCAGATAGGTCTTGGCATTGTCCAGATCTTCCTGTGTTACGCCTTGGGACTGAATTTTCGCCCATTCGTCCTGAATAACCGACACCGCCTCGGCGATGCGATCATTGGCCGATGCGACGCTGCCCATATACAGCGATGCAAAGTCCTTAGAGGCCAGATAGGAATATACCCCATAGGTCAGCCCGCGCTTTTCGCGTACTTCAGTCATCAGGCGGCTTTCAAACGATCCACCACCCAAAATCTGATTGAGGATATAGGCAGCAAAGAAATCATCGTCATCCTGATCAATGCCGTTGTGCCCAAATAGGGCCACCGATTGTGGCGTATCAAAGTCAATGATCCGCACGCCACCCTGCAACAACACCTCTGTTGCCTCTGGCATCAAAGCGCCAGTTTCGGGAAGATCCGCCAACAAGGTTTCGACCAACGCTGACACTTGGTCAGGCGTGATATCACCCACCGCACCAACAAACAGCCGGTCGCGAGCAAACACCGCATGATAGGCATCCAGAATGTCGTCGCGGCTCAGGGCATTAACCGATTCAATCGTACCTTCGCCCTCGGTGGCATAAGGATGATCGTCAAACGCCATGTCCAAAAACGCAGCACTAGCGATCGAATTTGGATCTTTGGTATCTGAATTCAGACCCGACACAATTTGCGCGCGCACCCGGTCAATTGCCTCTTGGTCAAACCGTGGTTTGTGCAATGTGTCATACAACATCGCCATCGCCTCATCGCGGTTTTCGCTTAGGAACCGGGCCGAGATCGACATCGCGTCATCGCCGACATTATAGCTGAATGACGCCGCAAGCGCCTCAAGTTCGCGGGCATAGGCGCGCGCATCCAGATCGGCCGCGCCCTCCTCAAGCAGCCCTGACATCAAATAGATCGCGCCGCGTTTACCCGGTGCGTCCAGCGACGTTCCGCCCCGAAAGCTCATCTCAAGGGCGGTGAAAGGGATCGAATGATCCTCGACCAGCCAGACGGTGATACCCGACGGGGTGATGACCTCTTTGATGTCCACTTCGGCCGATGCCGGGAATGCCAGCACCAAAAACGTCAAAACACTTGCAACAAATTTCATTGTGTCACCTTATCATCATCACGCATCAACCAGCCCGTCACCGATGTCTCAGGGCGCAGTACCTCGCGCGCAGCGGCGATAATATCTTCGCCTGTCACCGCCTGCAAAACATCCGGCCATGCCTGCACATCCTCAATCGTCAACCCGGACGTCAGCGCCCGGCCATAGCGGTTGGCGATGCCATCCACATTGTCGCGCGCATAAATTTGTGACGCGCGCAGCTGCATCTTGATCCGATCCAGCTGTTCTTCGTCCACCCCGGCCTCAATAAACGCCGCCAATGTTTCGTCCATTGCCGCCTCAGCTTCGGTCAGGGACACGCCTTCGCTGGGTACAACGATGACGCTGAACGTTGTGTCGTCCAGCGATACGCCGCTGTAAAAGGCGCCGGTATAGACCGCCACCGGGTTATCAAATTGCATCCGTTCCGCCATGAATGACGTGGTGCCGCCACCCAGAATTTCGGCCAGAACCGTCAATGCTGCGGCCCTTTTCTGCGCACCACTGTCGCGTTCGGGCGCAAGGTAGGACCGGCTGACAAAGGGTTGCGCCACACGCGCATCTTTGAATGTCAGGCGTCGCGCTGCGGTTTGTGGTGGTTCTTGGGTGCGAACACGTTCGGGCAGGTCAGGATTGGCCGGGATCGCCCCGTAATATTTTTCCGCCAACTCGCGGACCTCTTCCGGGTCGACATCGCCGGACACCACAAGGATGGCATTGTTGGGCGCGTAATAGGTGCCGTAGAACGACAAAGCGTCCGCCATATCCAAGGCCTCCATCTCGTGACGCCAGCCAATAACAGGCGAGCCGTACCGGTGGTTCAGATATTGCGCGGCGTTTTTTTGTTCGCTGAACAAAGCGCGTGGACTGTTTTCAACCCGCTGGTTGCGCTCTTCCAAAATAACATCGCGTTCGGTTTCGATGTCGCGTTCGGTCAGGCGGATGTTGACCATCCGATCAGACTCCATCCGCATCATCAACTCGAGCCGGTCTGCGGCGACGCGCTGAAAATAGCCGGTGTAATCATAGCTGGTAAAGGCGTTGTCGCGCCCGCCATTGGCGGCAACCGTCGCCGAGAGTTCGCCGGATTCCAGATTATCGGTGGCTTTGAACAACAGATGTTCAAGAAAATGCGCCACACCGGATTCACCCAAAGGTTCATCAGCCGACCCGGCCTTGTACCAGACCATATGTTGCAACACCGGGGCACGGTGATCTTCGACCACGACCACCTGCATGCCATTGTCCAACTGGAATGTCGTAACGGCCTCGTCGATGCCCTTTGCATATACTGGCCAGGCTGTGGCAACCATCGCGCCGACCAATCCAAGTCTTCGGGCAAGTCTTTGAAACATCCGGTTTCCTCTCTGATAAAATCCCACTCAATCTGTGTTGCGGACAGCAGGGATCAAGTACAGATAGCGTAAATGTGAGCAGTCAGGCCGACAATCGGCCCGCTGATTTACTTGCTAGCAGGCGGCGAGGATGGCGTAAGTGCGCCACCACCTCGAAATCGTTGTGTCTCGACAAAAGGATCCAACGCCTGGTCGCTATAGGCATCGCCATAGTGGTCTACGCGGCCCAGCTTAAGCCGCGAGAAAATGGATTTTGATTTGCGTTTGCGAAAGGCAGCATCAGTTTCAGCCAATTCAACGCGTGTGTTTGAAGGCACGCCATAACGGCTAGCCTGATTGACCAGCGCCGCGTCTGCGGCAGCCGCTCCCGGACTTTGGGCCGGTGCACGTCCACCCAAAGCAACAATCGCTTCGGCACGGGGGTCGATATCAACAAGGTTGATGCCGCCCGGCGTCGGGGTCGGCAATACCGTATAATTCTCTGGTTTAGTCAGCGGCTTAACCGGCATGACCGAAAACTCTTCGGGTCCCTTACCGGCACTCCGAAGCTGCCTGAGGCCTCTGTCAGAGCACCCGGCAACAATAACTATCGACCCTAAAATGATCGCACCCAGCGGCATCCGCATGGCCACTCTCCTGCCTGTTTCTTGCGCTTTTAACGCATTCTTATGTTAACGTCACGAGCCCTTTTGGCCGCTCGGTTTCTTGTCGAACACTATCAGACCCATAGCCCCGACGAAAATGAAAACATCGGCAACGTTAAAGACAAATGGATTGTTAATGCC
>JBLHMP010000033.1:0-39732 GCA_047623555.1 Granulosicoccus sp. | reverse complement strand
GAAACCAGCGGATCAGGCTTGGCAGTTCCTCGATTGCGCGCGGCTCAACCAACTCGGCATAGCCCAATATGGTCGCACGGCTGGGCCAGATATCCCGATCCCTGCCCTGCCCTTTGGATTTCAGCATATCGTACAGAACGTTCAGGCTGTGATCGCTCATGTAGGTCAGCGCATCGATCAGCTTGACCATGTTCAACCCGTGGTCAGCAACCTTGACGTTGCCGTGACGCCGGAAACCCAGATCGTCCAGCCGTGATGTGAACAGCCGCCTGACCCTGTCTCGCTTACTTTCTGCCTTCGCCTCTGGTGCAGTTTCTTGAATTGTATCCTGCTCACTCATTTCTTGCCCCCTCGCTTTTTTCTCAGCAATCCAAAGTTATCCACAGGTGCAACGTTGAAAGTGAAATGCCGACCAGTGGTTTCTTTCTCATTATCTTTTCTTCTCTTTTCCTCTCTGCAGACGACAGAATGGCCGTAAGACTGTCCAAGTTCTGTCCGTGTTTTGTCCCATTCTGTCCAACGGAAAAAACCAGACAGAACTGAAAACCCGCTCACCCTTTCAGGTCACGAACTCCAAGCTCTTCTAATCCTTCAAGAATTCTCGGCACCGTGCGGTTGCCACCCGGAAAGTGCTGCTCCATCCACTGATCAAGCTGCGCCACGAACATGTCATTGGTGGCCATGCGCCCAAGCCCGAGCTTATCCAGAGCCACGCCCAACCGTTTGATCCTCTGGCGTTCAGCATCGGCAGATTTGCGATCGGCACCCTTGGCTTTGGCCCCCAATGCGGCCACGGCAACCTCAGTCACCACGGGGTGCATCAGCCGCACCTCATTGCCGACCAGGCACTGTGTCCAGCCATGCAAAGGCCCCGGATCCTTGCGCATGTAGCCTTCCCAGGCATCGGTCGACATGCCCAGATACCCGGCGATCAATCGCGGATTATCAGGCAGCGTTCCCACCGGATCCTGATCCTGCGCCCTGCACCAAAGCGCGTGGGCTATGCCCTTGATGTCCCAATCGCCCAGTACATACAGGTCGCTGTTCAGATATCGGTCATAGTGGAACAGAAAGAACGAATGGCTTTCGAGCCGCTCGCCACGATCAATCGGGTATTGCGGCAATGTGCCGGTGTCGATCAGCGTCGGGGTGGGCCTAGCCTGCATGCGTCATCGCCTCTGTTGCTGCAGCAACCCGCTGACACGCCACATCAAACCACTTCGGGTCTTTCTCGATGCCAATGCAGGCGCGCCCGGTCTGGACCGCAGCAACCATCGCCGAACCGCTGCCCATCATCGGGTCCAGCACTAATTCGCCCGGCTGCGTAGAATTCAGGATGTAATGCCGCCCCAGCTCAACCGGCTTTTCAGTCGGGTGCTGCGTCACCTTTTTGGCGTTCAGCTGGAAACTTTGCTTTGAGCCGCAATCGTTGATCCCCTGAGCATCAGCCTTGCCCTTCCAAAGGTACACGGTGAACTCAAGGTTCTTCATGTACCAGCGGTTGCGCGTGGCCCGGATCTTGTCCCAAACCAACAGGTTGTGAAACTTCCAGCCAGCGCCCTTAAAGGCGACACCGGCCCGAACAGGTTCTTGTCGTTGGTCATGATGTAGCCGTCGGCATCCGGCTTGCAGGCCCGATAGAACGGCCCACCCAGCACGTCCCAATCCAACACATCCATGAGCAGGCCGTCATTGTCGTATTTATCGGTGGCGAACAGCCCGCCCATCGACTGTTGCGCATTGCCGCCCGATGTCAGCTCATAGGCCGCATCGCAGAACAGCAGATCCGCGACGCCCGTCATGTGCGGCAACACATCCAGGCAATCGCCTTGGATCAGGCGGCAATTGCCGATCGTGATATCTCGTTGGAACGTCATGAAAACGACAAGCCAATTGATCTATAGATATGCTTCTCAGCGGCGACAGCTTGAATACTAGACAAGTCAGCAATGCGGTGATCTATTCGCACGAAACACACCAAATAATTGGATTGGCTCGCGCAATGACAACCAAAACTTGCCCATCCTGCACCAAGGATATTTCTCCAAAGGCGTTTGACTGCCCTCATTGCGGGCACCCATTGCGCAAACCGCGGCGCGGTTTCTTTGGATTCATCTTCAAGTGGCTGCTGATTCTTTTCAACATTGCCATGATTGCCTGGCTTGTCTCTTACTTTGCCAGCATCGGTGAGCTCGTGGATCAAACATCCAGCGATGCTGAACAGGCAGGCGCTGCTATTGGTGCAACTTTGGGAACCGGCTTCCTGTTGTTCATTTGGGTAATCAGCGACATAATCCTTGGCCTTGCAACCCTTTTGACTAGGCCAAGCAAATAGGAAATGAAAATTATGAGAAAGAATGCAATAGCCATCGCCGCATGTTTCTTGGGCAGTGCCGCCATGGCAAAGGAATGCGCTTCGATCGATAACGATATGGATCGTTTGACCTGTTACGACAAGGCAAGCGGGCGGACCATAACCTCTCAGGTTGAAGCGGCTCCCAGAGGGGATTGGAGCATCAGAACCGAAAAAACAGAATTCAAAGATACCACTGACATTTTTCTGACACTCCGTTCGGACGAAGTACTGACCTGCAATCAGTTTGGCACCTCCGTGAAGGCCAATTTGATAATCCGGTGTATGAAAAATAAAACGGCGCTCTATATCCGCACCAATTGCCATGTCACATCTGGCCATGGCGGATATGTAGATGTCGAGTATCGTGTTGACGATAAGAAAGCAAAAACCAAAGATTTTGACGACAGCACCGATAACAAAGCTCTTGGTTTGTGGACCGGTCGCCGAAGCATTCCAGTTATCAGGGAATTGCTGCTTGGCGACAATTTGTTGGTTCGGTTTACACCGTTCAGCAAAAGCCCCGAGGCCGTGCGTTTCACCATTTCCGGACTGGACGAAGCAATCAAACCACTTCGGAAACAATGCAACTGGTAATCGCGCGGCTACAGCACTTTGCAACTTTGCAAAACCACACCCCAAAAGTCCGCACAAAAACCCGGACATTTGTCCGTCAACTGCCAGAAAAAGCAAATTCACCATCGCCCTACTCCGCCGCAAACAGCATGCGCGGCGCGTCTAGCGGATGCTCATTCACCGCCACAGCAACATAGCCGCCAACGCAACCGGTTTCGCCATCCCACCATTTGCGGGCGGTGCGTTCGCAAACACCGAACGTCAGCTGGATCTCACGTAAATTGCGATAGTGCTCGCGGATATAGGCCTGCCAACGCGTCGGAAATTCCCGGTGAATTTTTTCAGGATCCATAGGCGCACGATTGGGCAAAGGTGCGGGCAAAGGACTGTGCAATTGTCCGACTGGTTCTGTGCCAGACTGAGGCAATGGAAATTCATTCACATAAACCACAACTGAAGGCGACCGAGGGGCAAAATGCTTCATGCGGCAGCGCCTCGCTTCCAAGCGAAAAGTTTGCGGGGCATTTCCCAGCCGTCAGCGGATGCCATTCGATCCATAGAATCAAACCAATGTGCAGGAAAATGGCCACTTTTGATACAATTCGATATTTGAGCAGTGGAAATTTCCAATGCCCCGATGACCCGCGGGCGGCCCAATTTCGTTATTGCTTCTTTTGGCGTCATGCACGGCAAGATGTTCATTTAGTCTGAACTTGTCAAGTATCAGCAACATTTATTTTCAGACAGACTGAACTTCGTTAAGTTCCGGCAAACAATACTAGGAGCGAACAGATGCCCGAATCAACCGAACGACCATACAAAGAAATTGGTAGTAGGATCCATGCTGCACGGTTGGCGTTGGAATTAAGCCAGACGGATTTCGCAAAGAGGGCAAAATTTAGTAAAAGCCAAGTTTCCAACTGGGAGGGCGGTGCTCATCGCCCATCTTTAGACGCATGCATCACAATGCGAGAAACATACGGGCTGTCGATAGATTTCATAATTTTCGGCAACCTTGATGCGTTACCACACAAAATAGCCAAGGCTTTAGAATCCAATCCTAGCGTCAGCTTCTCCAAATAGTCGATTGTTAGAGAGGTTTCCCTCGAAAGCCGTATCAAGTCATCAAAGCGAGTTGGCATCAAATCAGTTTCTCAAAAGTTGAACGTTAGTCTTCGAGGTAAGCGTCCGGTAACATAATGGCTGAACGCAAGTTCAGTCAATCTGAATTATTCCGATGACAGTTCAGTTAATCTGTACTTACTTAGGACCCATCACACCGCTGATGGAGCCACCAAATGACCCACCCCAACCCATTCACTCCGGCCCGCGCTGCTGCCCGTGCCGTTCCTATCCTCGCCCTTCCTCCGCGCGATCTGGTTACCGATAACATGCTGCGCGAATACGCGGCTGTTGATCCGCTGCGCCTTGCCGATGGTCAGGACGCAGAACTGTTGGCCGGGTTGGCGATGATCCTGCCCGACATCTGCGGCGAGCTGCTGGCCCGTCGCGCAATCCAGCACAAAGGGCTGGTGTAATGTGCATCCATGATGACCTTGCCCGCGCTCTGGATACGTTGGAGATGCTTGGCGCGCCTGGACAGCACGACTTTCTGGTGATGGCGGCGCTGGAAACCAACGGCTTTTTCAAACTGCCCGAACGCGCCAACAACTGGGACACCCAGATGGTCGAAATCAAGGCGCACGGCATTTTTGCAGATGGCTGCGACGCCAGCGAAGCGATCCGCAACTGGCGTTTGGCAGCGGGTTGGCAGGTCAATATTCAGCGGCAAATACAGCGCGCCGAATATGTGCTGCGCCAACCAAAGGGCCACAATGTCGACGATGTGATCCGCAAAGCCTGCAAAACCATCCTGACCGATGGTCGCGTCGAATCCATCCGCGTCGCCGCCCGTATCACGCTGGCCGATCTGGACGCGATCGCATGAAACCAGACCACACCCCACTGAGTGATTTTTCCGCAATGTCGGAGCCTCCCTGTCCCAGTGGGCCACTCGCCGAAGGTCGGCCATCCTTCCGAACCTTCGGCGCCTTTATTCGCACCATCCGGGCGCTGTTGGGGAACGCGCCATCCGGGGCGCGCGCGACTGCCACCACTCACGATGAAAATCGTCCACCGTGCGCGCCCATAGACATTTCAAAGCAGCCCCCTCGCCCGTTCCACTGCCCGTTATGGCCCGGCTGCGGCTGCCCAGGCGGCACCGTGATGCCGGACTGTCCGGGGTTGGAAAACCGGAAGGGGTTCTGATGACCGCCGCCAAACGCCAGCGCCTGACCGACATGCCACCCGCCCAACAGGCAGGCATCCTGTGCAACGATCCACGGTTTCAGAAATTTGCAGCAACCCGTTGCGGCATGTCAGGCAAGCAATTCGAAACCAGCGCAGCCGCTGAATACCTGCGCAATTGCTGCAACATCACCAGTCGCCGCGATCTGAACACCAGCCAGATTGCACAAAACAGGTTCCAGACTCTGCGCACTGAATTCGACGCATGGACCGGCAAAATCGCAACCCCAAGATAGGAAACCCCAACCATGAACATGCGCGCCCCCCTTGACGCCACCCCAAGCCTGATCCGGCTGGACAAGCTCTATCTGTACGACATGAACCCGCGCCAGAACGGCTCGGATGCCGACACCGCCGCCATGGCGCAATCCATTGCTGTGAATGGCCTGATGCAGAACCTGATGGGATTTAGTGACCCAGAGAGCGGCGACGGTGAAATCGGCATTGTTGCCGGCGGTCGCCGCCTGCACGCCTTGCAGCACCTCAAATCCAAGGGCACCGAGTTCATGGACAGCAAGGAACCTGACTGGACCATGATCCCGGTTCAGGTCACCGAAGATCCGTATCTCGCGCGCAGCTGGGCCGGTGCTGAATCCGCCACTCAAAAACCGCTGCACCCGGCAGACGAGATCCGCGCCTATGCCGCAATGGCAGTCCAGGGCAGCGACGCCAACATAATCGCCCGCGCCTTTGCCCAGACCGAACGTCACGTCAAAGGTCGCCTCGCGCTGGCCAGCCTGATCCCCGAGGCACTGTACGCCCTGCGCGCCGGTCATATCTCGCTCGACGTGGCCAAGGCGCTGACACTGGCACGCGATGACAAGGATCAGCTATCAACACTGACCGCCGCACGCAGTGGCAACTGGAATGCACAGCACGTGCGCCAATCCCTGACCAAAGAAACCATCCGCAGCGACGATCGCAAGGCTATCTTTGTTGGGCTGGTCCGGTACCAGGCCGAAGGCGGCGCAATCGAATCCGATCTGTTTGAGGAACATACATATCTGCAGGACAGCGCGCTGATTGACCGCCTGTTTGCCGAGAAGCTGGAAACCGAAGCCGAGGCCATGCGTGCCGATCAAGGCTGGCAGTGGGTGAAATCCACCACAGAGCCACATGCACGATATGAGATGTCCACCGGCCTCAACAGCATTTACCGCACACGGATCGATTTACCCGAGGCAGATCAGACAGAATACGACGCTCTGGACGAACGGAAATGGTCCAGAGATGATAAACTCAGCGATGCCGAAATTGATCGACATGACAAATTTGCAACCCGCATGGCTGGCGATTTTACCGATGACGATCGCGAAAATGGCGGCATCATTGTCAGGGTAGATAACAAAGGTCAGCTTGTCATTGACGAGGCATGCCGCGAAAAAACCGGCACCAGCGACGGTAGCGGTTCATCCACCAGTACCACCCCCAGCAACAAACCCGCCCTGACCCAAGCCGGAGCCGAGGATTTGCGCCGCATCGGCCTGATGGCCCTGCAAGGCGCGATGGTCGACAAAACCGAATTCCTGCTCGATCTGCTCGCATGGCAAATGGAACGCGGGGCCCCATCCTATTCCAGCCCCTTTGCGATCGTCCTGACCGATCAACCCATCGCACCCGAAGTAAAAGGCAGCTGGCGCATGAACCCACGCCTCGCCGATCCGGACGCAACCGAACCCAACAACAACGAAGACACCGCCGTCGCGTTCGAGGCATTCCAGGCCAAAGGCAAAAAGCACCGCAATCAGGCTCTGGCACGCGGCTTGACCCTAACCCTGCAAACCCCAACTGGCAAAATGGCGGCGCTCGGCAAAAAGATGGGTGAATTCGCAGGCGTCGACATCCGCAAAGCCTGGACACCCGACGCCCCCACCTACTTCAGCCGCCTGAGCGTCCCGGCAATGGAAGCGCTCTGGGCCGAGCTGCTCGAGGCAGACGCAGACGACGAACGCGTCGCGGCCTTTGGCAAACTGAAGAAAGCCCAGAAGGCAAAGGATCTGGCGGAGTTGTTTGAGAACACGGCCGTGCAAGAGGCGCATGGCCTGACCCGCGATCAGATCGCCGCCATCGACACATGGTTACCGCCCGAGCTGCGGGCAGATGGGGCTGGCACCCAATGATCGCGCACCCCTGCCCCGGAACATGGAGCTGGTGGGCCAGCAATGGCGATGGTGAGAGTTTCACTATCGGCCCCTGCGCCACGCGCGAAATTGCCATTGATCAGGCTTACGTCAGCGGCGGCGGCGGATACACCGACGCTGACGGGAACTGGCGTGCTTCATTTCTGGTCGCCGAATGCCGCGAAAACCATGTCGATCTGGCCCGCTGGTTCGATGTCGAAAGGTTTCTCGAAGATGCATGGGATCAGATGGACGACAATGACTGCGGTGCAAACGAGGACGGCGACCGTCACCCGCTCGAAGAGATCGATTCCAAAGCCCAGGCCGATCTGCAGGCCTGCATTCGCAGCACGATCCGGCATTGGCAGGACCGCAAAGGGCTCAAGCTGCGATCATATTGGTTTGCCGAAATACGGCACGCGGAACAGATCGACCAACCGGTTCCCGGCCCGAGCTAAGCCACCCCGAGACGCGCAGCATTCTGCTGCGCCCCCTCGCCGCAGAACCCATCTGTCGGGCGCGGCGGGGGCATTATTTACAGATTGAGGCCGCATGATGACCAACAAACCAATCCTATTCTCTGCCCCTATGATCCAAGCGCTGCTTGACGGGCGGAAGACGCAGACGCGACGCGCAATCAAGTTAGATGGGTATGATTTTACTGGCTATGAATGCACCGGACGTTTGCACGATTGCACGGGCGGTCATGGCCTTGAGCTCGTGAGCAAGGAACATGGGCTGTGGCAGCCTGAAAGCAACCCAAATGGCCGGTCGGCTTGGTATATCCGGGTGCCAATTATGACCGGAGATCGTCTCTGGGTTCGCGAAACTTGGCGGACGGAATCGGATTATTACAACGACCTCGCACCATCTGAAATGAGCGGTGAAGAACTGCTTATTTTCGCCGCTGACGCCGACTGGTCGGACAACAAATCAGTCGGGCGGTCGCGGGCGTCTATGCACATGCCCCGCTGGGCATCTTGCCTGACCCTGAACATCACAGACGTGCGGGTGCAGCGCTTGCAGGATATATCCGAGGCGGACGCGCGGTCTGAGGGGGTGTCGATTGCAATCGAGGACAGCCCATCCAGCGCATGGTTCTCAGGCCTACACCAAGACACAAACTTGGTTGGCCCGATGGATGGGTGGCATTGCAACGATGCGATGGCGGCCTTTCGTGATCTCTGGAACAGCATCAACGACCCGGACGCATGGGGCGAGAACAAGTGGGTTGCCGCCTACACTTTCACCGTTAGCAAGGGGAACATCGACAATGGCTAAATCCAAAATCGAGTGGACAGGAAACTGCGGGTACTGCGATAAGCCGAATACCCCCGAAGGTCACGATGCTTGTCTTGGAACGATTCCGAACGTGATGAATGCTTGTTGTGGTCATGGCGTCAGAGAACAAGCGTACATTCAGTTTGAAGATGGATCGGTAATACGAAGCTCAAAAGCCTCCCAATATCTACACAACAAAGACCACAAAGACACACTGGACGCGCTGATTAGCGCGAAGGAGGAATGAGATATGGGAGCCTTGTGCAAAATCGAAGATGCAGCCAAAGAGCTGGGCATTCCCGTTGCCAGTCTGAGAACTGCAGCTGAACAGCATGGCTTTATCGTTCGCATGGGGCGAGCTATTCGTTTGGAACGGAACCGTTTGGGGGAGTTGATCGAAAAATGTCGAGACCAATCAAAGGAGCGCGGCTCCATACATTCAAGCACACCCCATTTTTCTACATCCACGATACAGGTGTCCCAGACCGAAGCACGGGCTGCAAGAGCCGCCCAGAAGCTGAAAAGGCCCTCGCTGAATACATCCGATCAAAAGGACGCGAAGGTTCTACCCATGAGCCGGAGACGATAACTTGCGATGCCGTTCTGGCAATTTACGCCGAGGAATATGCCCATACAGTCGCCGACCCTGCGCGCATAGGATACGCTATCGACGCCCTCCTACCTTTCTGGGCAAACATGAAATTGAGCCACGTCAAGGGTGAGACCTGCCGTAGATATGCCAAATTCAGGGACAAATCGGCCGGCACTGTCAGGCGGGAACTCGGAACCCTGCAGGCGGCAATCAATTACGCACATCGAGAGGGGCACGTCACATCAGCGCCGCTAGTCACTTTGCCACCGAAAACCGAACCAAAGGCTAAATGGCTGACCCGATCAGACGCGGCGGCATTACTGTGGTCGGCTTACCGCGGACATAAATCCGATCACCTGACCCGGTTTATTCTAATTGCGCTCTACACCGGCACCCGTAAAGACGCGATTTTGCGCATGGGATTTACGCCGAACACCGTTGGAGGCTGGTTTGATCTGGAACACGGTTTGATGTATCGTCGTGGCGCTGGTGAGCGGCAAACGTCAAAGAGGCGCACACCAGCCCCGATACCGAGGCAACTCCTAGCACATCTAAAAAGGTGGCGCAGGAACGGAGCGCAATGGGCCGTTGAGTATCAGGGCGCGCGTGTTGGGGATATTAAACGGTCATTCCCCAAGGCGGTGCAGGTCGCCGGGCTGTCTGATGTTACTCCGCACACACTCAAACACACGGCAATTACCTGGGCGCTTCAAGGTGGTGCCTCACTTTGGGATTGTGCAGGCTTCTTTGCAACCAGCCCAGAGACCATAGAAAAGGTTTACGGGCACCACTCTCCGGACTTCCAGGAATCGGCCCTAAGAGCGATAGAACGGCGAAATAAGTAGGGGTTTCCGATGAGTAACCGTTAAGTAATTCAATATCAGAATTCCGATAATGCCCTAAGTCTTTGATTTAATGGTGCACCCAGCTGGATTCGAACCAGCGACCTCTGCCTTCGGAGGGCAGCGCTCTATCCAGCTGAGCTATGGGTGCCTGTTCGCGGGGTATAGCCTTGCCTTTACCCGCCCGCAATCACAATTCGTCGTGTTATTCGGCAAATTTTCTAGGCAAAAAGATCATGCGCCAGTTCCAGCGCATCAATCAGCACATCGACCTCGTCTTTGGTGTTATACATCCCAAACGACGCCCGGCAGGTCGCCGTCACACCAAGGAAATCCATCAACGGTCCGGCACAATGCTGACCGGCGCGCACAGCAACGCCCTTTTTGTCCAAAATCGTCGAAATGTCATGGGCATGCGCCGCACCGTCCAGCGTGAAACTAAAGATAGCCGCCTTTCCGGGTGCGTTGCCCTGTACCTGCAACCAGTTCAACCCGGCCAGCCGTGTATTGGCATAATCGCGCACCGATGCCTCGTGGGCGGCGATGTTGTCCATGCCGATGTCCATCATATAGTCCAACGCCACGCCAAGCCCGATGGTTTGCACGATGCCCGGTGTGCCTGACTCAAACTTCATCGGCGGATCATTATAGATCACCGCGTCCTTGCTGACCTCGCGGATCATGTCACCGCCACCGATAAACGGCCGCATTTCGGCCATGCGTTCAGATTTGATATAAATCGCCCCGGACCCCGATGGCCCGTACAATTTATGTCCGGTGATCGCATAGAAATCACAGCCAATATCGACCACATCCACCGGCATGTGAACGGCGCCCTGACTGCCATCGACCAGCACTGGCACGCCTTTGGCATGCGCCCCTGCGGTGATTGCTTTGACGTCAACCACGGTGCCCAAAACGTTTGAACATTGGGTGACCGCAACCAGCCGCGTGCGCGGGCCGATGGCGTCAATCACCACCTGTGGATCAAGCACGCCATTGGCATCGACATCCACCCATTTCAGGATCACACCCTGGCGTTCGCGCAGGAAATGCCAGGGCACGATATTGGCATGATGCTCCATCACGCTCAGGACGATTTCATCGCCGGGCTGAAGCCGCGGCATGGCCCAGCCATAGGCGACCAGATTGATGCCTTCGGTGGTGCCAGAATTGAGCACAATTTCGTTTTCAGAACCCGCCCCAAGGAAACGCGCGATGGTGCCACGCACCGCCTCGTATTTGTCGGTAACTAGATTAGAAAGGTAGTGTAACCCGCGGTGAACATTGGCATACTCATGCGAATAGGCCTGGGTGATCGCGTCAATCACCACCTGCGGTTTCTGCGCCGATGCCCCGTTGTCAAGATAGGTCAGCGGCTTGCCGTTGACACTGCGTGACAGGATCGGAAAATCGGCACGAATTTTAGTGACGTCATACATGTCAGATAGTTCCTGTGAGAGAAACACCAAAAAGGGAAAGGAAAACAACAAGCCCCAAAGCCGGGATAACCATCGACAAAATCAATACTCCGACCGACCGTCCCATTGAATCAAGCTGATGCGCCTGATTGATGAAATGCACCAGCAAGTACAGAAAGAATACGACGGCCACCAACACCAGCAAGGCCGACAAAAGTGGTATGGTCAGCGCCAATATCAACACGGCGGCCTGCAAAACAAGGCGCAAAGCCTGTAGCCAGACAAGAAGCACCATGACACCATCAAGCGTGCCTTTGCCGCCCAACAGACGACCGCTCCAAAAAATTGAATAGACGGTCATGATCAGCCCGCCAGCAATCACAATTAACATCATGAATGGCGTGCTCATCAACAGCGGCAAGGGTGTCTGTTCCGGGTCCAGAACGTCAAAAATGGTCGATAGGATCGTGTTGCAGATGGTCACCAGAAACAGCACCATCCACAGGATCATGCGCGGCACCTGCATCGCCAATAACTGACGCGCGGCCTCTGCCGGATCTTTGACCGACAGCACCGCAAGATCACGCAAATGCGCGGCGTTCATGTTTCCGACCTTTCGGCCTGATGTAAACCGGCCATCCAAAACCACAGAAACAGCAGCATCCAGACCAACCCAACAGCCTGTAATTGCGGGCCTTTGCCAATGAGACCGGCGACCAGACCATGTAATAGAACCATCGGCGTTGACGCCAGCAAGGCCCAAAACAACGCCAGGCGCGCGCCGTACCAATCGCCCTGCCCGCCAAATATACGCGCAATCACATGCGACACCCCGGCAAGTGCGTAGAAAAACAACGGTGCAAGAAACAGCCACCCCAACAAGGCACCGCCCAACAGCATGTCCAGGTCTTGCCCGGTCAAATGTGCCTCGCGCGACAAGCGCGGCATCTGGGCGATGAACACAATGACACAGGCCGCCATCACAAAAATTAGCGCCCGATCTTCACGTTGTCCCATGGCCAGCAATCGCTGCATAACACGGGCCGGGCGCACATATGTGGCCGTAATGTCGGATGTGACAGGCATCAGCGCCGGGCCAGCCAGGTTTCCAGCCGCGATACGATGGTTTCGGCAATGGCGCTGTCGGAGATTTCCTCAACCGCTTCGGTCAGAAACGCCAGCGTCAGTAGATCTGTCGCTGCGCCGAGCGGCACCCCACGCGAGCGCAGGTAATACAGCGCCTCTTCGTCGATCGCACCAGTGGTCGAACCGTGCGAGCAGATCACATCATCGGCGTAAATCTCAAGCTCTGGTTTGGCGAGAAACTGGCTATCGTCATCCAGCAACAACGCCTGCGAAATCTGATAGCCATCGGTTTTCTGCGCCCCGGCTTTGACCAGGATTTTACCCTGAAACACCCCGGTTGCACCGTTGCGCAGCACCTTTTTGAACACCTGACGGCTCTCGCAATTCAGCGAGTCATGGGTAACAAACACCGTGTCATCATGGTGAAATTCTCCATCGCCAACACAGGCGCCAGCGACATGGGCGATGGCATCATCACCGGTCAGTTCAATGACAACTTCGTTGCGGGTCAGCACGCCATTGACGGTCAGGGTAAACGCCTTGAACGTCGATTTTTCACCCAAACGCGCGAATATATGCGTCACGGCACGGCGTTCATGGTCCCGGCCCTGGGCGCGAATATGGTGCATGATGCCACCGACAGCGATGTCGATCTCGGTGACTTTGTTGAACCGAGCCGCCGCGGGGCCGTTTTCCAACAGCGTCAGTTCGGCGCCTTCATCGACCCGCACCACATGGTGCAGAATCGCGTCCGAGGTTTCGCTTTTGTGGATGTAGGACAGGCAAATCGGCTTGCTTGGCTTGCCGGTGACATGGATCAACACGCCGTCGCTGGCAAAGGCGGTGTTCAGTGCTGCAAAGGGGCGGTCAACCGGGGTTTGGCCGCGTTTTTCCAGCGTGCCATAGATGTCTTTGGCCCAGTGAATGTCCATATCGGCAATGTCGGCCAGACGTTCAATGCTGACGTCTTCAAGGCTCAGGTCATCGGATGCATCAGCATCATAGACGCCATCAACAAACACAATGTTAAGACGGTCAAACGCGTCAAACATCATGCCTTCGTCATGGACAAACACAGCCGCTGTTGGCGCGGTTGCGTCCAGCAGCATATCAGGTTGGGTGTATTTCCAGTATTCATCGCGCCGCTGCGGCAGGCCCATGGCGTTTAGCCGGGTCAACGCATCCTGGCGCGCAGGTTCAGACCAGCCGCCCGTCGGCAGCGTAAGGGCGGCCAATCGTGCCTCGGTCGCGGTTTGTTTCAAGTTTGCCATAGCCATTACGCAACCTCAGCCAACAGGTCAGCATAGCCGTTGTTTTCGACCTCAAGCGCCAGTTCTGGTCCGCCGGATTTGATGATGCGCCCATCGGCCATGATATGCACGACATCAGGTTTAATATGATCCAGAAGCCGTTGATAATGCGTGATAACCAGGAACGACCGTCCCTCGGCGCGCAGCGCATTTACACCTTCGGCGACCAGCTTCATCGCGTCCACATCAAGCCCGGAATCGGTTTCATCCAGAATGCACATTTTTGGCTCAAGCATCGCCATTTGCAGAATTTCATTGCGCTTTTTCTCGCCACCAGAGAACCCGACATTAACCGGACGTTTGAGCATCTCTGCGTCAATTTTCAACGCTTTGGCCCGTTCGCGGACCAGTTTCAGGAACTCGGCGGCGCTCATCTCGGGCTCGCCACGGGATTTGCGTTGGGCGTTTACGGCTGTGCGCAGGAACGTCATATTACCAACACCCGGAATTTCAACGGGGTACTGAAACGCCAAAAACAGACCGGCAGCGGCGCGATCCTCAGGTTCCATATCCAACAGGTCGGCCCCGTCAAGCGTCGCCGTGCCCTCGGTGACCTCATAGCCGTCTTTGCCGGACAGAACATACGACAACGTCGATTTTCCTGACCCATTTGGCCCCATGATCGCATGCACAGTTCCGGCCTCGATGTTTAGGTTAACACCTTTAAGGATCTGCTTGTCTTCGTCATCAAGTTTGACGTGCAAGTTATTGATATTCAGCATTTTAAAATTCCGTTACTTTTAGCTGCAACACCTGTTGCATTAACTTTTGTTTTGCCGGTATCGGCTGATGAGAACTGAGATCACGCCGTAGAATACCCCAAACATTGCCCCGCTCGGCCAGAACTCGGCCTTTATGGACGTGAGGCTGATGCCAGCGCCGGATATGAAGGCCCCAAAGACAACATAAACCGCTGTGGCAATCACTGCATTAGTCAGTGATTTCCTCAGCAAATTCATCCCACAGAACCCTCAAGCGAGATCGCAACAAGCTGCTGCGCCTCCATTGCGAATTCCATCGGTAGCGCCTGCAACACGTCCTTGCAGAATCCGTTAACCACCAGCGCGACAGCCTCTTCTTCGTTCATGCCACGCGATCGGCAATAAAACAGCTGATCCTCGTCAACTTTGGATGTCGTTGCCTCGTGTTCAACCCGCGCCGAATTGTTTTTGACTTCGATATAGGGAACCGTATGCGCGCCACAATTATCGCCGATCAGCAGGCTGTCACATTGGGTATAATTACGTGCGTTTTTGGCCTTTTTATGCATAGATACAAGGCCGCGATAGGTATTTTGCGCCTTACCGGCACTGATGCCTTTGGACACGATCCGCGACTTGGTGTTGGCGCCCAGATGAATCATCTTGGTGCCGGTATCGGCCTGCTGCATGTTGTTGGTGATGGCGATGGAATAAAACTCGCCTTGCGATTCATTGCCGCGCAGGATGCAGGACGGGTATTTCCACGTCACAGCTGACCCTGTTTCCACCTGTGTCCACATGATTTTGGCACGATCACCGCGGCAATCGGCGCGTTTGGTGACAAAGTTATAAATGCCACCTTTGCCGTTCTCATCGCCCGGATACCAGTTTTGTACCGTGGAATACTTCACCTCGGCATCTTCTTCGATGATGATCTCAACCACAGCCGCGTGCAGCTGTGCGATGTCACGCGCCGGTGCTGTGCAGCCCTCAAGATAGGACACATAGCTGCCCTTGTCGGCAATGATCAACGTGCGCTCAAACTGTCCGGTGTTTTCGGCGTTGATGCGGAAATAAGTGCTAAGTTCCATCGGGCAGCGCACGCCCGGCGGGATATACACAAACGAACCATCTGAAAACACGGCGGAATTTAGCGTCGCATAGAAGTTGTCCGAAACCGGAACAACAGTGCCGAGGTATTTTTTAACCAGTTCGGGATGCTCGCGGATCGCCTCAGAGATCGAGCAGAAGATTACTCCGGCCTTGGCCAGTTCCGACTGAAATGTGGTGCCCACGGACACGGAATCAAACACCATATCGACGGCAATTTTGCGCCCGTCTGCGGGCGAGGCCACGGCGCCTTCGACGCCAGCCAAAATCATCTGTTCGCGCACCGGAATGCCCAGCTTTTCGTATGTTGCCAACAGCTTGGGGTCGACCTCGTCCAGCGATTTGGGTTTGACCTCCATCGACTTGGGACGGGCATAATAATACTGATCCTGAAAATCAATTTCAGGGTAATCAACCATCGCCCAGTCAGGTTCAGTTTTGGTCAGCCATCGAGCGTAGGCCTCAAGACGCCATTCCAGCATCCATTCGGGCTCTTCGTTTTTCGAAGAAATCAGCCGGATGATGTCGGTGGTCAGCCCTTTGGGGGCGTATTCCATCTCAATATCGGTCGACCAGCCGTATTTATAGGCATCGCCAACTTCGCGCACGGCATCCACTGTGTCTTGGTCGACACCGTCTTTTACCTGGTCTTTCACTCGTTCTTTTACTTGGGTTTGATCCATAGCGGCCATGTTCTCTCTCCGATTACGCCGCGCGGGCGCGGTGTTTCTGTTCTTTGTTCAGCCACGCATCGGCAAAGTGCAGCACGTCTGTTTCTATCGTCTCAGGTCCCAGCGACACCCGAATGGCGCTGCTTGCGGTCATCTCGTCATAGCCCATTGCACGCAGTACGGTACTGGCCCGCACTTTGCCCGATGAGCAGGCCGATCCGGCGCTGATTGCAAAACCAGCCAGATCCATCTGCATCACTTGGGTTTCACCTTTCCAACCGGGGGTGGCGAAACATGAAGTGTTGGGTAGTCGCGTTGAGTCTATACCGATGAAAATAGTCGTATTTCCGGCAGTCTCAAGAGCGCTTTCTAGAATGTTTCTAAGTTTCTCAATCTGGTCCCAAACGCCATCGGCCAAATCACGCGCTGCGGCCTCGGCTGCGGCGCCAAAACCGGCGATGCCAATAACGTTCTCGGTGCCCGAACGGCGACCCATTTCCTGGCCTCCACCACGGATTTGCGCCGCGATTTCTGTGCCGCGTTTCACCACCAAAGCGCCAATGCCCTTGGGCCCGCCCAGTTTATGCGCCGAGATCAGCGCCATTTGCGCGCCGCACCAGTTGAATGCGATCGGCAGTTTGCCAAAAGCCTGCGTGGCATCGGTCATTGCCAGACCCGCAGGCAGATTCTGCAACACGCCGGTTTCGGAATTGGCCAGTTGCAGCACCGACAGTGCCGGATCATTCACCGTCGCCTGCCCGCGCGCGTCCACCGCCAGATCAGAGTTCACCCAAGCCGCCACCGCGTCATGTTCAATGCCGGCCCCGTGAAATTCACGCCCCGCACAGGCCAGGGCCGCAGCCTCGGTTGCGCTCGAGGTGAAAATAACATCAGCGCCATCCGCGCCAAACGCCGTTGCCACCTGTGCGCGGGCACGCTCAATCAACGATAACGCGCTGCGCCCTTCGCCATGGACGGATGACGGATTACCCGCCACATCCATTGCCGCAATCATGGCGGCGCGGGCCTCAGGGCGCAGCGGTGTGGTGGCGTTATGATCCAGATAAATCCGGTTCATACGTCATCCACCACGGCAAACAGGTTCGGGACTGCCGGGCACGGGACCAGTTCATTGGCAATCACATCCGACAGACGCGTCTGGTGCAAGAACACATAGACATGCGCGCTCAGACCTTCCCACAGACGGTTGGTCATCGACTGTGCGCGGCTGCCTGATTCTCCACCAGAGGCCCCGGCGCCCTTGTGCATCGCATCCACGGTTTCATCGACAGCTGTCAGTACATTCACCACCCGGATTTCCGAGGGTGATTTAGCCAAACGATAGCCGCCACCCGGTCCGCGCACGGATGATACAAGCTCTGCGCGACGCAGTTTTACGAATAATTGTTCCAGATAAGGTAGTGAAATGCTTTGCCTTTGGGCGATTTCACCCAATGTCACCAAAGAGCCCGGTTCCTGCATGGCAATATCGGCCAAAGCGACCATGGCATAACGCCCTTTGGTTGACAGCTTCATGTATTCACCCCTTTAGATGCGGCATATGTGCAGAAACATTGACGTCGTCGCCGTCAGTGCGTATGTGCCGATGACAGCGTGAAATCCAAGTCCACGCGACTTCCTTAGAACCATTCTAAGGTGCCTTAGGGAATTCGTCAAGAATAGCCGGGGCACTTCTTGAAAAATGAGACAGGACCCCTGCCCATATGCCCGAGGTTATATTTCCCGGTCCCGAAGGCCGCCTAGAAGGTCGCTATCACCCGCAAAAAGAACGCGACGCACCGATTGCAATCATTCTGCATCCGCATCCGCAGTTTGGCGGCACAATGAACAACAAGGTCGTGTATAATCTGCACTATGCCTTTCACAAAATGGGCTTCACCGTGTTGCGGTTTAATTTCCGTGGCGTTGGGCGCAGTCAGGGCGAATATGATCAGGGCATTGGCGAACTAAGCGATGCCGCATCGGCGCTGGATTACCTGCAGTCGATGAACAACAACTCCAAACATTGCTGGGTTGCCGGGTTCTCGTTTGGGGCCTGGATTGGCATGCAGTTGCTGATGCGCCGCCCTGAAATCACCGGGTTTATCAGCGTTTCGCCGCCTGCGAATATGTATGACTTTTCGTTCCTGGCACCCTGCCCGTCTTCGGGTCTGATGATCAACGGCCTGGCCGATCGCGTGGCACCGCCTGCCGATACCGTGACCTTGGTGAACAAGTTGCATGAACAAAAGGGCATCACGGTAACCCATCAGGAAATCGAAGGCGCCGACCATTTCTTTCAGGAACCGCATATGGATCACATGATCGGTAACGTCACCGATTACGTCAAACGCCGCCTGACTGAAAACACCCGATAATTCCGGAGCGACCAATATGTCCACCCTTGATGATTTGGCCGAAGCCTTGGCCGTAGACGTGTTAAAAGCGGTTGATACGCTTGGTGAAGATCAGATTATTCAAGAGGTGGCTGTGGTTTTGGCCGCCACATCAACCCCCACAGAAGAGGCGTTTTTGGGGGCTGTACGAATTCGTCAGGCCGAACGCCGTGGCCGCGCCTTTTTGACCGATTATATCGAACGGGCCATCAAAGAACGCAGCAATAAAGGTCGGGTTTGACAGCCCAAAAAACTGGTCGGCTTGACGCCCAGATTGCCTTTTTGAAAGAAGCGGATCAGCTAAAATCTGTGCTGCGTGCGTCCCGTCTGATCGACAATTCCAGATTTGAGAATTCAGCCGAACATTCCTGGCATATAATGTTGTATGTCATGGTGTTGGCGGATCAGGCCGGATCGGATGTCCAGATCAACCGGGTTCTGAAAATGCTGCTGTTGCATGATATCGTCGAGATTGATGCTGGCGACGCCCCCATTCACGGCAATTTCGATCATGCTGCTGTTGCCGCCAAAGAGATCGCCGCCGCAGACCGGCTTTTTGGCCTGCTACCTGATGATCAAGAGGCCGAGTTTCGCGCCCTATGGGACGAGTTTGAGGCCGCGAAAACCCCCGATGCGCAATTTGCCAAGGCCGTTGATCGCATGCAGGTGCCAATCGCCAATCTGGCCAATGGTGGCGGTTCCTGGGTGGATTACAAAGTGACGTTGGATCAGCTTGATACCCGCGTCGGTGTTCCGATCAAACGCGGCGCGCCCGGTGTTTGGGCGTGGTTGCGCCCCCAGTTGGTTGCTTTCTTTAACTGACCATCTGGGTTTGCAACGCGACACGCAGATCATCCGGGATAGCCACGGATTGGCGTGTATCCAGATCCATCAACACCGAATGCCACGTCGAACGAAACACCAATGTACCATCCTCTAACGTCAGGTGGTTTTCAAACGCCGCTGATTTGGTGCCCATTTTTGACAGGCCAACATAGACCAGTAGCACTTGGCCTTCGTTGACCTCAGCCAGAAAATCAGCCTCGGACCGCACCACAGCAAACGAATAACGGCGGCCTTTGTTTGCCGCCCCCGGAGCCCAACCAATTGCCGTTTGCATGGCAAACCCGGCCTCATTGCAGGCGGCGAAATAGCGTGCCGAATTCATGTGTCCCAGCACATCGCAATCAGAGGATCCTATGGTTAGGCGCAACGTTGGTATTTGTGTCAAATTTTATCCTTACATGCTGTCTAAGGTATCGCCTGCGACAATTCAGTATACAAGTGTATACATCTATCTTCGTCGTAGAATATGCGCTAGACCGCGCCCAAATCCGACTCATTTCATACAAAGGATCAACCCCATGACCAAGATCAAGGTGAACAACCCGATTGTCGAACTCGACGGCGATGAAATGACCCGGATCATCTGGGATTTCATCAAGAAAAAGCTGATCCTGCCCTATCTGGACGTTGACCTGAAATATTATGATCTTGGCATTCAGGCGCGCGACGATACCGATGATCAGATCACCATTAATGCGGCCCATGCCATTCAAAAATATGGTGTTGGCGTCAAATGCGCGACCATCACCCCGGACGAAGCCCGCGTTGAAGAGTTTGGCCTGAAACAAATGTGGCGCAGCCCAAACGGCACCATCCGCAACATTCTGGGCGGGGTGATTTTCCGCCAGCCGATCATCTGTAAAAACGTTCCGCGCCTTGTGCCCGGTTGGACCAAACCCATTGTTATCGGTCGCCACGCCTACGGGGATCAATACCGCGCCACCGATTTCAAATTTCCCGGCGCTGGTAAGCTGACGCTGAAATTCGTCGGCGAAGACGGCACCGTGATCGAACGCGAGGTGTTTGACGCGCCTGATTCTGGTGTGGTCATGGCGATGTATAATCTGGATAAATCGATCATCGACTTTGCCCGCGCCTCAATGAACTATGGCCTGAACATGAGCTGGCCGGTGTATCTGTCGACCAAAAACACCATTCTGAAACAATATGACGGGCGTTTTCTTGAGCTGTTCCAGGAAGTCTATGAGGCAGAATTTGAGGATAAATTCAAAGCTGCCGGCATCACATACGAGCACCGTTTGATCGACGACATGGTCGCCTGTGCGATGAAATGGAACGGCGGTTACGTCTGGGCCTGCAAAAATTACGATGGCGACGTACAGTCCGATACCGTGGCGCAGGGCTTTGGCTCGCTTGGGTTGATGGCGTCGGTTCTGATGACCCCGGATGGCGGCATTGTTGAGGCCGAGGCGGCGCACGGCACTGTCACCCGTCATTACCGGCAGCACCAGAAAGGTGACGCAACCTCGACCAATTCAATTGCGTCGATCTATGCGTGGACTGGTGGGTTGAAGCATCGTGCCAAACTGGACGAAAACACACCGTTGATGAATTTTGCCACGACACTGGAAAAAGTTGTTGTTGATACGGTTGAAGCCGGCGACATGACTAAAGATCTGGCCTTGCTGGTTGGTCCCAATCAAAGATGGCTGACCACGATGGGCTTTCTCGAAAAAGTTGATGAGAACCTGAACAATGCCTTGGTCGGGTAATTACCTACATCAAATTTAATTAAAGGCCGACCCTAAAAAGTCGGCCTTTATGGTTTTTACAGCTAAACCGCCAGTGTTTCCAATTTCCGTTTGGGCTTTCGCCGGTTCGGCGCCGGAAACGCCCACACTATGCGCTTCTTTGACGGCTTAAACGCCCCGTCGGATGCAAAAAAATCGTGCTATTTTTCACGGTTGTGGGTGCGTTGATAAAGTTCGGCCACCTTTCGGCTGGCGGTCTTTTCAAAAGCAAACGGCAGAACCGCATGGACAAGAGCGGCAAACGCCGCGCCAAACAGCGCCATGCTGAACCGTGTCGCAAACATTGCGTGTTCGCCATAGGTTTCATCAACGCTTTGCGGATGGTCCAGAAATAGCCGATTGATCATTGAGGTGCTCCGATGTGAGTGGTGACTGGTCTGTACCCTACCCCGCATAACCGCTAAAAATATCCCAAATATACAGCAATATTTGCGAGACACAGGACAACATCCCAACTATAGTAAAAAAATGGATAATTTGGACGAGATAGATCGCCGCCTGTTGCGGGCCTTGCAAAAAGACGCCAGCCTGTCGTTGGATTCGCTAAGTGAACAGGCCAGCCTGTCCCGCAATGCCTGTTGGCGCCGCGTCAAAGCGCTTGAGGCTTCTGGGGTTATCCGTGGCCGCGTGACCTTACTGTCGCCAGATCATCTGGGCTTGCCGCTAACTGTGTTCATCCAGATCCGCACCAACGCCCATGACGCCGACTGGTTGGCAAAATTCGCCAAGGCCACCCGCACCATGCCGGAAATTCAGGGCGTGTACCGCATGACCGGCGATCTGGACTATCTGATCCGCGCCCGTGTTGCCGATATGGCAGGTTATGACCGGCTGTATCAGGATTTGATTGCCCGCGTCCCTTTGTCTGATGTTTCCGCCAGCTTTGTGATGGAAGAAATCAAGGACACAACCGAATTGCCGGTGTGATTCATCCCATCGAGGCCGCCATGCCATTGCATTATATCTATCTGTTCTTCGCCATTCTCGCAGAAACCATTGGCACCACCGCCTTGCAGGCCAGTCACCAGTTTTCACGGTTCTGGCCGTCGCTTCTGGTTATCGTTGCTTATGCAATCTCGTTTTATCTGCTTTCCATGACGTTACTGGTCATGCCCGTAGGCATTGTCTATGCAATCTGGTCCGGTCTGGGCATCGTTTTGATCGCTGCCATCGGATATATCGTGTTCCATCAGCGTCTTGATCTACCTGCAGTGTTGGGCTTGGGGCTGATCATTAGCGGTATTCTGGTCATACATTTATTCTCATCTGCCAGCGCATAACGGCTATCTCTGCATTTCCTCTGGCAATTTGACGCGCAGCACGCTATCCGCGCGTCAACTTCCCAAAAAGGCTAAACTCATGGACCTGCGAAATATCGCAATCATTGCGCACGTCGACCACGGTAAAACTACGCTGGTTGATGAATTGTTGAAACAATCCGGCACTTACCGCGAAAACCAGGCCACCACCGAACGGGCCATGGACAGCAATGATCTGGAACGCGAACGCGGTATCACCATCCTTGCCAAAGCCACATCCGTGGAATGGAAAGGTGTCCGCATCAATATCGTCGACACCCCCGGCCACGCCGATTTCGGTGGCGAAGTCGAACGTATCTTGACCATGGTTGATGGTGTTGTGCTGCTGATTGACGCCGCCGAAGGCCCGATGCCGCAAACCAAATTCGTGACCTCCAAGGCGTTGGCCTTGGGCCTGCGTCCGATCGTGGTCATCAATAAGGTCGACAAACCCGACGCCGAACCTGACCGGGCGTTGGATGAATGTTTCGATCTGATCGCCAATCTCGGCGCCACAGACGAGCAGCTTGATTTCCCATCCATGTATGCCTCGGGCCGCTCTGGCTGGGCCGATATGAAACTGGACGGCCCCCGCAAAGACCTGTCGGCGCTGTTTGATCTGATTGTTGAATCTGTCCCCGCCCCGGCCCAGATCGCGCATCGTGACGAACCATTCAGCATGTTGGCCACCACATTGGGCAATGACCCGTTCATTGGTCGCTTGCTGACCGGGCGTGTTGAGACCGGTACATTGAAAGCCGGCGAAACCGTCAAGGCGCTTTCCATGGACGGCACCCAGATTGAATCGTTCCGCGTCAGCAAAGTGATGGCGTTTCGCGGTCTGACCCAAACCGCAATCGACGTTGCCGAAGCCGGCGATATCGTCTCGGTGGCAGGCATGTCCAAGGCGACAGTGGCCGACAGCATCGTTGCGCCTTCGGTCACCGAAGCCCTCGAAGCCCAGCCAATTGATCCGCCCACCATCACCGTCACCTTTGGCATCAACGATTCCCCCCTTGCCGGGCGTGATGGCAAAAAGGTGCAATCGCGGGTCATCCGTGACCGTCTGATGAAAGAGGCCGAATCCAACGTTGCCATCCAGATTTCGGACACACCCGGTGGCGACGCCTTTGAGGTCGCTGGCCGCGGCGAATTGCAAATGGGCGTTCTGATCGAAAACATGCGCCGCGAAGGTTTTGAGCTGAGCATCTCACGCCCGCAGGTTTTGTTCCGCGAAGAAAACGGCGTGCGGCTTGAGCCAGTTGAAGAAGTCACCATCGACGTTGATGACGACTATTCCGGTGCGGTCATCAAGAAACTCACCGGTCCGCGCAAAGGCGAGTTAATCGAGATGAAGCCAGCCGGTGCCGGCAAAACCCGCATCATTGCGTTGGTTCCGTCGCGTGGCCTGATCGGCTATCACGGCGAATTTATGACTGACACGCGCGGTACTGGCGTTTTGAACCGGGTATTTCACAGCTGGTCGCCCCATAAAGGTGCCATTCCTGGCCGTCGTGCCGGTGTGCTGATCTCGATGGAAAAAGGCCTGTCGGTTTCCTACGCATTGTGGAACTTAGAGGAGCGTGGAAAAATGTTCATCGGCCCACAGATTGAAATCTATGAGGGCATGATCATTGGTGAACATGCGCGTGAAAACGACCTCGAAGTGAACCCGCTCAAGGGTAAGAAACTGACCAACGTGCGCGCCAGCGGTACCGACGAAGCCGTGCGCCTGACGACGCCGATCACCCTGTCTCTGGAACAGGCAATTGCCTATGTTGATGATGATGAATTGGTCGAAGTGACGCCCAAGTCCATCCGTCTGCGCAAGCGTTATCTGGATCCGAATGAACGCAAGCGTCGCTCTCGTTCGGCCTAATTGCGGCAGATATTATAGTAAAAGGCGCGTGGGTTTCGCGCGCCTTTTTTCATTTTCCACTAATCTGGTCTGAAACCTCCGACTTCAGTCGGAAAAGATATCTACTGTGCGCCACAGGCGCTCCAAAACACTGATCCCTTCGACTTTAGTCGGAGGAGTTTCAGCCAGTCACTTTTCGCAGATCTTAGTTATTCGTTGGTCTCAATAATCATCAATTCGCGTTCCGACGCGTCACGTGCGTGGTTTAATGCCTCTTGATAAACCTCTGAATTATAACATTTCTCCGCCGCTTCTACCGACGGAAAACGGGCCACCACATTACGTGGGCGCTCGCGGCCTTCTAGCTGTACAAACCGGCCACCGCGGGCGATGAATACACCACCATGGGCGGCAATCGCCTCGGTCGCCAGTTCGGCATAGCGGCCATAGGCCTCGTCATCCGTCACAGTTACATGTGCAATCCAAAGTGCGCCCATTTTAGTTCTCCAGTACTGTTTCCGCTGCTTTAATCGCAGCCTCAGAATTTGTTACATCGCGGCCGCCGCCCTGTGCCATATCGGCCCGACCGCCTCCGCCTTTTCCACCCAATTCGCCAACCGCAGCCCGCACCAGATCAACCGCTGAAACTCTATCGGTCAAATCGGCTGTGACCCCTGCAGCCACGGCCGCCTTGCCACTCGCATCCGCAATCAGCAACACAACACCACTGCCAAGCCGCTCTTTGTGCTCATCAATCAACGACGGAAGATCCTTGCCTGTAACGCCAGAAAGAACCTGAGCTACGAACTGTATCCCATTGAATTCACGTGTTTCAATGGCCGCCTGTCCACCGCCAGACATCGCCAGTTCACGCCGCAATTGCGCAACCTCATTGGTCAATTCACGCACCTTGGATTGTTCACCCTTGATCCGTCCGACCAACTCATCCGGTGTGGTGCTAAACTCGGCCAAAGCTGCGTTTAGCACCGACTGCATCTGCCGCCCGTAGCGTGTCGCCCCAGCCCCAGTCAGCGCCTCAATCCGGCGCACGCCAGCACTGCTGGCACTGTCGCTCAGCAAAACAAACTCACCAATATCACCGGTGCGCGTTACATGCGTACCGCCACATAGTTCCAGCGAATAGGTTTGCCCGTCAGACCCTTTGCCCGACCCGGCGGAAATGCCCATCGACACCACGCGGACTTCGTCGCCATATTTTTCGCCAAACAGGGCCTGCGCCCCCATTCCGCGTGCATCATCCGGCGTCATCACCCGCGTCTCAACCGGGGCATTTTGCCGGATAAATTCATTCACCTCGATTTCGATCCGCTCCAATTCATCACTGGACAGCGGCTTGCTGTGACTGAAATCGAACCGCATTCGATCCTGGTCATTCAACGATCCGCGCTGTGCAACATGATCGCCCAAAGCCCGGCGCAACGCCTCATTCAGCAAATGCGTTGCCGAATGGTTCGCCTGAATACCTGTGCGACGATCGTGATCAACCACCAATGCGGCGGCTTCGCCTGTACGGATTTCACCGCTTGTCACTTCGGCTATGTGCACAAAAACACCCGCTGTTTTGCGCGTATCTGTCACCCGGGCTTCGCCGTTTTCCGTACTAATGGTGCCGGTGTCGCCAACCTGCCCGCCGCTCTCGGCATAAAATGGTGTTTGGTTTAACGCGATCTGTACTTTTTCACCAGTTTTGGCGGCTTCAACACCCTCGCCGTCCTGTACCAAGGCCACAATCTGCCCCTCGGCAATCTCGGTGTCATAGCCCAGAAAATCCGTCATGCTATGTGCGTCGGCCACATCAAACCAAATCGTTGCATCGGCAGCCTCGCCTGTACCGGCCCAAGCCGCACGTGCCTTAGTTTTTTGCTCGGCCATCGCCGTATCAAACCCGTCAGTATCCACGGTACGGCCTTTTTCGCGCAGTGCATCCTGCGTCAGATCAAGCGGAAAACCGTATGTATCATAAAGCTTGAACGCCGCCGCCCCCGGCAGTGCTTCGTCCGCAGCAAGGTTTGAGACTTCATCATCAAGAAGCCGCAATCCGCGCTCTAACGTTTGTTTGAACCGGATTTCCTCTTGCTTTAACGTATCTTCAATCAGCGCCTGCGCCTGACCCAATTCCGGATAGGCAGCCCCCATTTGCTGCACCAAAGCTGGCACCAATTGGTGCATCAACGGATCTTGCGCCCCCAGCAAATGCGCATGTCGCATAGCGCGCCGCATGATCCGACGCAGCACATACCCGCGCCCGTCATTGGACGGCATCACGCCATCGGCCAACAGGAAAGATGTCGACCGCAGATGATCTGCGATCACCCGATGATGGGTTTTGCCCGGGCCATCGGGGTCGGTGCTGGTCGCCTCGGCGCTGGCCTCGATCAGGTTGCGCATTAGATCAGTGGCATAATTATCGTTGGTGCCCTGCAACAACGCCGCCACCCGTTCGATCCCCATGCCGGTATCAATCGACTGATTTGGCAGAGCCGTGCGTGATCCGTCCCCGAACTGTTCATATTGCATGAACACCAAGTTCCAGATTTCAACAAACCGGTCGCCGTCCTCGTCCGGGCTACCCGGAGGTCCGCCCCAAATGTGATCGCCATGATCAAAGAAAATTTCGGAACACGGCCCACAAGGTCCGGTTGGTCCCATTGACCAGAAATTGTCATTGGTGGCGATGCGAATGATCCGGTCTTCACTAATCCCGGCGACTTTTTTCCACAGGTCAGCAGCTTCGTCGTCATCATGATAAACGGTGATGATTAGCCGATCCTTGGGGATGTCCAGTTCTTTGGTCAGCATTTCCCAGGCAAATGGGATTGCATCGCTTTTAAAATAGTCGCCAAAGCTGAAATTTCCCAGCATTTCAAAGAACGTATGATGGCGCATGGTATAACCAACATTGTCCAGATCGTTGTGTTTACCACCTGCGCGGACACATTTTTGCGCGGTCGTCGCGCGCGAATAGTCCTGCGTTTCAACTCCGGTAAACCGGTTTTTGAACTGAACCATGCCCGAGTTCACAAACATCAGCGTCGGGTCATTGCGTGGTACCAGCGGACTGGACTCCACCACCTCGTGCCCGTGCTTGGCAAAATAGTTCAGAAACGTTGATCGAATGTCATTCAGCGTAGGCATTTTTGTGTCTCTTCGCGGCCGGAATTGAAGGATGGCGCAGGTTTAGCCGTCTGCCTGCCGACTGTCCACAGTGCTGAAACGCAAACAGGGCGCACCAACTGGTACGCCCCTGTAATATTTTCAGTATTTAGGTGATCACGCCTCGAGAATATCGTCCCCGGCTTTTTCCTTGAATTCTGGAGCCTCAAAATCAAGCCCATGCGCGGCGCGGATTTGGTCCTCTATCTCATAGGCAATACGACCATTATCGCGCAGATACTGTTTGGCGTTTTCACGACCCTGCCCAATACGTTCATCGCCATAGCTAAACCATGATCCGGCTTTGTTAACCACTCCGGCCACGACGCCCAAATCAAGCAGCTCACCCATTTTGGAAATGCCTTCGCCATACATGATGTCAAATTCAACCTGTTTGAACGGAGGCGCGACCTTGTTCTTAACCACTTTCACCCGGGTTGCGTTGCCGACAATTTCATCGCGATCTTTGACGGCACCAATCCGACGAATATCCAGCCGAACAGAGGCATAGAATTTCAGAGCGTTACCGCCCGAAGTAGTTTCAGGAGAGCCAAACATAACTCCAATTTTCATTCTAATCTGGTTAATGAAAATAACCATACATTTGCTGCGACTGATCGAGCCGGTCAATTTCCGCATAGCTTGGCTCATCAATCGGGCCTGAACACCAACACTACTGTCACCCATGTCGCCTTCGAGTTCCGATTTCGGTGTCAAGGCTGCAACCGAGTCAACGACAATGATGCTTACAGCGCCCGAACGCACCAGAGTATCGGTGATTTCAAGTGCCTGTTCGCCGGTATCGGGCTGCGAAATTAGCAGTTCCTCGATATCTACCCCTAGTTTGCTAGCATATTGTGGATCTAGAGCGTGTTCGGCGTCGACAAAGGCGCATACTCCGCCTTTTTTCTGCTGTTCCGCAATGCAATGCAAAGCCAGCGTTGTTTTCCCCGAGCTTTCCGGCCCGTAGATTTCAATGATACGTCCCATCGGCAATCCGCCAATGCCTAAGGCGATATCTAACCCCAAAGAACCAGTCGAAGTGGCCTCGATCTTTTGAACGGCATCGTCATCGCCCAATTTCATGATCGACCCCTTGCCAAACTGGCGTTCAATTTGCGCCAAGGCGCTGTCCAGCGCTTTTTGTTTGTCCGCGCTTTTCTTGCTTTTCATTGTCAAAAGATCCGCCATTTTCCCGTTCTCCTTCGTATTGTCACACCCTGATGCGGGCAGCAATCTTTGTTTTGTTCACCTCCTGTTCCTTATGGGGGCAAAAAGAGAACGTTTCAACTAAATTTTTGTCGGTTCCACTGTTTCCTATTTACGTTAAGAATTAGTTTACGGATGTTTGACAGGACAAGTTTGTCGCAAGAGGGTCTAAATGCTTGCTTTTTATAAAGAACGTCTGGTGTTTTTGTCGGTTCCAAAAACCGGTTCGACTGCGTATCAGTCAGCGCTGGCCAACCGAGCCGATATTGTGGTGTCGGATCCGCCAGAACTTAAACACGCACCGGTTTATCGTTACAATCGGTTTTTCCGTCCGATGTTTGAACGGGTTTGTAATGTTGAAATGGAAACCATGGCCGTTATGCGAGAACCTGTCAGTTGGCTAGGCAGTTGGTATCGTTATAGGCGACGTCCATTTATGATGGGAAAATCGAACTCGACCCATAACGTTGGGTTTGACGAATTTGTTCAGGCATACGTGAAAGGAGACAGTCCGGGCTTTGCTAATGTTGGTAGTCAGTTCAAATTTCTTGAGCCACGTCCTAACGGTACAAAGGTCACCCATTTGTTTCGCTATGAGGACCTGGGGCGCTTGAATCGTTTTCTCGAAGACCGGCTGAGCCTCAAACTACATCTCAAACTAGAAAATGTGTCGCCTGGTATGGACCTTTCGGTAACGAGCAAGACGCTTGAAAGGCTGCGACGCAAATGTGCCGAAGAGTTTTTTCTATACGACGGTATCCCATAAAACTGGTATAGGTTGGGGCCTGCATAACTGAATTGAAAACTCAAGATGAGCCCCTTGACCAAGTGAACGACTACCGACTGATGCCGGTAGAATCCCGTTTTGAATGCAATTCCAGATACTGAAGTTTGATGTCGTCAGTGACATTTCCTGAGGTAGTGGAAAAATATCCACGGGCCCCGCTGACCGGCAGGGTATGTTAAATGCCTGAGAGGTAAAACCGTCGCCCCAGTAGCGTTTGTGAAATTCTGGGAATTCCATCTGGATGCGGCGCGAAGACCGGCCTTTGATACGTTGCATCACTTTTGACAGTGCAATATGTGGCGGTACCGACAGCAACATATGGACATGATCCCGCGCCAATACGCCTTTCACAATATGCATGCCCATCTCGGTGCAGGTCTGGAAAATAATCTCGCGAATGCGTTCTCGCATCGCGCCGTGCAGCACATGAGAGCGATATTTCGTTGACCAAACCACATGAAATCGGTGGTAAAATGTGGTACGAGAGCCTTTTGAGTAGATCCAATAACTGGAAAGTTAATGCAATTGCTGATGTACAGTATCCGTCAATTGGTTGAGCGAGAACGGTTTGGGAAGAAATACTGAATTTGGAACCAAAAGATCTGAATCTCCAAGAGCACCTTCTGCATATCCTGAAACAAACACAACACGAACATCCGGCCGATCTTTGAGAGCCAGTCGCACCCAGCTTGGACCATCCATTCCAGGCATAACCACATCTGTTACAAAAACATCCACCAACAATGCTTGATCCTCAAGCGTGCGAAGAGCCTGTTCCGCTGAATCCGCCTCAAGGACTGTATATCCACGCAGACGCAAAGCTCTAGAGGCAAAAGCGCGAACCGGTTCTTCGTCTTCGACAAGCAAAATCACACCTTCACCATGCGATGGACTCGCTTCAAGAACTGGCAACGGGGGTACCTCAGGAACCTCGGCGATCTCATCATGTACGGGGAAATATAATGTAAATGAAGTTCCTACACTCACAGCGCTGTCTACAAAAACAAACCCACCGGACTGTTTGACGATCCCATATGCAGTAGACAAGCCTAATCCAGTCCCTTCGCCTGTCCGTTTGGTTGTGTAAAAAGGTTCAAAAACCTTTTGTAGCTGATCGGGAGCAATCCCAACGCCCTTATCTGTCACGCAAACCGTCACATATTCTCCGGGCGGAACCGTTGCGCGATCGCGTTTTAGGGCTGTCTGCAGGCTGATCACTTCGGTTTCAATGCGGATTTCACCACCCGAAGGCATGGCATCGCGGGCGTTTACCACCAAATTCATCAAAACTTGTTCTAGCTGCCGTTTATCTGCCCGAATGGGGCGTAAAACGGGATCATGGCTCAGAGTCAATGTCACTGTTTCTCCGACTAGCCGATTTAGCAAATGTGTTAGGTCTGACAAGGTGTCGCGCAAGTCTAGGATTTGTGGTTGTAACGTCTGTTTGCGCGAAAATGCCAACAATTGCGAGACAAGTGCTGCCGCGCGGTTGGCATTCTGATTGATTTGAATGAGGTCGCCAAAATCTGGATCCCCTTGATCATGACGCAGTAGCAATAGATCACAATGCCCTGAAATCGCTGTCAGCAAGTTATTAAAGTCATGTGCAACACCACCAGCAAGTTGACCAATTGCCTGCATTTTTTGACTTTGTACGAACTGTGCCTCGAGCGTTTTCAACTCGGTTGCATCGTTCATGACCGCGATTAGAACTGTGTTACCGTTTTCAGTAACGCGGCTTAAAGTTGCCTGAATGAACACTTCCCGATCAGCACGGGTTAGCCGCAAGAATTCAGACTGTTGTTCAGCGCTTTCGCCAACAGTTGCCTCCAACCATTCAGGAACTGAACGCCCAAGGCCTTGCATGACTTCACCCAATGCAGTTTCACCGCCAATTTTGACACCAAGCAATTTAATTGCGAGCCGATTTGCAGTCATAATTTCCCCGGTAACCGACAATTTTAACATTGCGACAGGCAAGGTTTCAAATACCGATTTGTGATCAGCCTCAGATGCGTTTTGGGAAGGTAAGAAAAACAATTCTCTGCGCCCCGCGCTACCTTCATGTTCAGCCACCAGAACCTGAACAGAGCCATTTGTGGTTGTAATCGTGTTCATTTCGCCCGGCCTGACGGGCAATGAAGTAAACAATCTGTCCAACGCTTTGGCGCGATCTCCAACCAGTATCCTGGCGGCGTCGTTCATGAATAATATCGCTCCAGAACGGCCAACCGTCATCATTGGAACAGGCAGGCTGTCGGCACTACGCCCCAATTGTAGACTGCGTTGCGGCATGTCTTCAATCCGCCACAAAAGGCTTTGATCGCTCATTTGGTGTACTGCAAGTCGAACATGTCCCAGCCACGAGACCACATCTTCGCGCGCAGAGCCATCGATTTTCGCACGGCATTTCAAACGGTACAAAACCGCTGACGGGTTGGCAAAGACAGCGCGAAGAATCCCAGCAAGTGATTCACTTTGGCTGTCGTGAAAGCGCGAAACTGCCGCTGTGTTTTGAATCTGAACCCCCCCCTCCTCGTCGGTAATAAAACTGGGGGTGGCGTCCCTATCTATAAAATCTGACAGACTATTCATCGCCACGTTACGCTGTCGCCTCTGCATGCGAAAATGGATGCCCACCAATGCAGAGACACATATCAACGTCAATCCGGCTGCGATGAACGCATTGGAGATGACTCCCTGTGGTGCCAAGAGATATGCAACTCCAAGACATGCAACCGACAGCATCAAAATGGCGGCAAGGCGTGCCAAAATTGGAGGTAGTTCCCCAAATTCGGAAAGACGACTGGATTGGCGAGTTATCACAACACAACTCCGTTAGGGGATTCGCTTTGGTCCATTTCGCAGCACAACAGTTAAGTCTGCATTAACAGAATAGCACTCCCCTTAGGGTTGCTGGATATCCTTTTCTAAGAACGCCCCAGGTGTGTTGTGAAAAAGCCATCGGTTTCTTCGGAAACTGACAAGGTCTTCTGATAGACGACTTTCCAGTTGGAATTCGCTGCTAAAAACCGATTAACCGAATCTACATTCTCTTCGTTCAGTATTGAGCAGGTAACATAGACCAAAACACCATCCGGCGCCGTCAATTTTGCTGCTGTCTCAAGGATTTCGCTTTGAATTTTCCCAAACTCCTGCAAACGCTCTGGCGTCAGTCGCCACTTTGCCTCAGGTGCACGCCGCCATGATCCGCTCCCTGAGCATGGCGCATCGCACAGCACCAGATCAAACAGCTCGGCGTTGGGCAGTTCGTCAGGTGTTAAGATGGTAACCTCGGCGCTGGCACGTTTAAACCGTTCCGGAAGATCAAGCATACGCTGTTCTGCGACATCATGGGCAAAAAGATCAAGTTTCGCGCGCGCAGCAATAGCCAGCGCTTTGCCCCCGCCCCCAGCGCAATAATCCAAGACACGCATTCCATCCTGCAGAGGCAGGGCATTAACAACGGCCTGACTACCCGCATCCTGAAGCTCTACCAAACCGGATTGGTATGCTGAACTTTGCCGGACACGGCGACTTCCGTCTGTGACAATCAACGCAGTTGGTGTTGTCGGGTGTACAACGCATGTTACGCTGTCCTCGGCCAATTGTTCTATCGCCGTCGCGATATCGGTCTTTGCCAGATTGACGCGGCAATGAACCGGAGCTCGATGTTGCAACGCAATTGCCGCGGTTTCAGCGGTTTCTTTTAGTGCCGACTGAAACATCGGCCATAGCCAATCAGGAACATCCAAACGTTCGGCGTCTGTCGTTGGAGAATGACCAGCCGTACGCTCTTCGTCGCTTAATGGTGCAGGCGCATAACCCAGTTCACAGAATATGGCATCGAGGTCCTCTGACCGACTTTTGAGCAAGCCAATCATCAGACCACGCCCGGTGTCGCCCCCGCCCAGACATGCAAACGAACGAAAGCAACGCAGAACAGAAAACACATGATCGCGCACCGCTGCACGGTCTCCTGATCCGGCATACCGGCTTTTACGGGCCCACCGCGTCAGGGCCTGTTCGGCTGGCACCCCTTCTTGCACGGTGTCAAGTATTTCGATGGCCGCCTGAACGCGTGCTGCTGGGGTCAAAACTGTATTCCTATGTGTGAACTGTCTGAAAAAATTGCAAAAGATATCAGGCTACATGATCCGGTAATTCGGGCTTTCCCGGGTGATCTGAACATCATGCACATGGCTTTCCTTCAGCCCGGCCCCAGTAATGCGCACAAATTCGCAGTTCGCGCGCATTTCGTCGACCGTGGCACAGCCTGTATAGCCCATGGCCGCCCGCAATCCGCCGACAAGTTGGTGAATGACGGCGCCCGCGCTGCCTTTATAGGGCACCTGCCCTTCGATGCCTTCGGGAACCAGTTTATCACTGGCTGCATCCTTCTGGAAATATCGATCAGCCGAGCCGCGCGCCATAGCGCCAAGAGAGCCCATTCCTCGGTAGCTTTTATAGCTGCGGCCTTGATACAAAATGACTTCTCCGGGGGATTCATCCGTTCCGGCAATCATGCTGCCAACCATGGCACAGGACGCGCCTGCCGCGATGGCCTTGGCAAAGTCGCCGGACATTTTAATACCGCCATCGGCAATAATCGGAATGTCACCTGCCGCCGCTGCGCAATCCATGATCGCGGTTAATTGTGGCACGCCAACTCCGGCCACCATACGGGTTGTGCAAATGCTGCCCGGTCCAATGCCAACCTTGATTGCATCTGCACCGGCCCCGATCAATGCCCGGGTCGCCTCGCCAGTCGCGACATTTCCAGCAACAACCTGAACCTCGTTGGACAACGCCTTGGCCCGTTCAACTGCGATTGCCACGCCTTCGGAATGGCCATGCGCCGTGTCAATTACGATCATATCAACCCCGGCGTCGACCAAGGCTTGCGATCTTTCAAACCCGGCGTCACCCACAGTGCTGGCCGCCGCCACGCGCAAACGACCCAATTCATCTTTACAGGCCGTCGGGTTAAGAACCGCCTGTTTGGTATCTTTCAGGGTCAACAATCCGGTAAGGAGCCCGCCGCCGTCCGTAATCAGCAGCTTTTCGATACGGCGCGCTTTCATCAGGCTGATCGCTTCGTCGCGATCAGCAGGCTCCATCAAAATCGCCAGATTGTCTGAACTCATCATAACGCTGACCGGTGTCGAATCATCTGACGCAAATCGCATGTCGCGGTTGGTCACGATCCCCAAAAGCCGACCCTTGTCGTCAACCACCGGAAACCCCGTGACCCGATAACGTTCCTGCAATGCTTTGGCATCGGCCAGCGTTTGCTTTGGACCCAATGTGATCGGGTTATAGACAATGCCGCTTTCAAACCGCTTGACGCGCCTGACTTGTTCCGCCTGCGTTTCGATATCCAGGTTGCGGTGAATAACGCCCATGCCACCGGCCTGCGCCATGGCAATCGCCATCCGCGCTTCGGTCACCGTATCCATTGCGCTGGATAATAACGGTATATTCAGCGCGATCGACCGCGTCACCCGCGTCGTCGTATTCGCCGTTCCTGGAAGGACCGACGACGCCGCCGGTACCAACAAAACATCATCAAATGTAAGTGCCTCACGAATCTGCATCACAATCCCTTATGCAAAAGCCCGTTTGACGGCCACCCTATGGCATGGTTGCCCCAAGACCACAACGTATGCTCGCACTTGCCTTTCCATATTCCTTAAATATCCCCGCCGGAGGCTCCGACACTGGCCCTCACACACAACACTACAAAAAAAATGACGCGACCTGGCCAGAAATTGCCGCTGGTTGTCCTTACCGCAATGTGCAAACGCCTATGGTGACAGAAAACGCGAACAACATAGCAGGCCCAAACATGAACAAAGACCCTCTCGTGGTGTTCACACCATCCGGTAAACGTGGGCATTTTGCCGCTGGAACTCCGGTTCTGACCGCCGCGCGCCAGTTGGGTGTCGATTTGGATAGCGTCTGTGGTGGGCGCGGAATTTGCAGCAAATGCCAAATCACGCCCGCATACGGTGAATTTCCTAAACACGGTCTAAGCGTTGGCGAACACGCACTGTCAGATTGGAATGCGGTTGAGCAGCGTTATGATGACAAACGCGGATTGAAAACCGGGCGTCGCCTTGGGTGTCAGGCAACCATTCAGGGCGATATTGTCATTGATGTTCCGCCCGAAAGTCAGGTGCACAAACAGGTCATCCGCAAAGCCGCGAGCACCCGCGCGATCAGCATGGATCCGGCAACACGGCTTTATTTTGTTCAGGTGGAAGAGCCTGACATGCATTCTCCAACCGGCGATCTGGAACGGCTGGAACGGGCGTTGCAGGAACAATGGGACATTCCCGACATTTATGCCGACCTGACGCTGCTGTCAAAACTGCAATCGGTTCTGCGAAAGGGCAAATGGCAGATCACCGTTGCCGTGCACAAAGACCACACCGACGCCCCTGCCCGCATCACCGAGATTTGGCCGGGCCTGCATGAATCCGGTCTTTACGGACTGGCGATTGATCTGGGGTCGACCACCATTGCCGCGCATTTGACCGATCTTGAAACCGGCGCTGTGGTGGCGTCATCGGGTCTGATGAACCCGCAAATCCGGTTCGGAGAAGATCTGATGAGCCGGGTGTCTTACGTGATGATGAATCCGGGTGGCCATACCGATATGACCGATGTGGTGCGCGAGGCGATCAACGATCTGACGCTGACCATTGCCAAAGACGGTGATATTGATCCGTCGTTGATTGTCGAAACCGTTGTGGTTTGTAATCCGGTTATGCACCATTTGCTGCTGGGTTTTGATCCGGTGGAATTGGGTCAGGCGCCCTTTGCGTTGGCCACGTCCGGCCCGATGAACATGGGCGCACACGATATCGGTTTGACCAAAATGAACCCGCGGGCCCGCATCTATATCCTGCCCTGTATCGCCGGCCATGTCGGCGCGGATGCAGCAGCGGTGGCCTTGTCTGAGGAACCCGGAAAATCCAAAGATTTGGTGTTGATAGTCGATGTTGGCACCAACGCCGAAATCCTGTTGGGCAATACCAAACAGGTTTTGGCCTGCTCGTCCCCCACCGGCCCGGCCTTTGAAGGCGCGCAAATCAGTTCGGGCCAGCGCGCCGCCCCAGGCGCGATTGAGCGGATTGAAATTGATCCGATCACCAAAGCCCCACGGTTTCGGGTCATCGGCAGCGAATTGTGGTCGGACCAAGATGGCTTTGACCTGGTGATTGCCAGCAGCGGCATCACCGGCATCTGTGGCTCGGGCATTATCGAGGCTGTGGCCGAAATGCGCATGGCCGGATTGTTGGACCAGACCGGCCTGATTGGCTCGGCCGAGCAAACAGGAACCGCGCGCTGTGAATCCGACGGGCGCACCCATTCCTATCTGATCCATGACGCCAGCGACGACGGTGGGCCGCGCATCACCGTCACCCAAGGCGACATTCGTGCCATCCAATTGGCCAAGGCGGCGCTCTATGCCGGGGCGCGGTTGTTGATGGATAAAATGGGCGTCGATACTGTTGATCGCGTGGTGCTGGCCGGGGCGTTTGGTTCGCATATTTCGACCAAACACGCGATGGTTTTGGGCATGATCCCGGACGCGCCATTGGACAAGGTAACATCGGCTGGCAACGCCGCAGGCACTGGCGCGCGCATTGCGCTGTGCAACGTTGCGTCACGGGCTGAAATCGAACGGATTGTGCAGGAAATCACCAAGGTTGAAACCGCGATTGAGCCAAAATTTCAGGAACATTTTGTCAACGCCTCGGCGATCCCGAATTCGGTTGAAAAATTTCCGATCCTAAGCGAAATCGTGCACCTGCCCAACGTCAAATTCAACACTGGTGGCGGCGACGGTGGCCGCCCTCGCCGCCGACGCCGTTAATGTCGTGGTTAACGTGTAAGCGCCTGCGCCGCCTGCATTAACACCGATGGTTGGTGGATCGAATCATAGACTGGCAACACCTTTTTGCCGGTCTCAAACAACCCGTACACCGCCTCCATTGCACAGCGCACCGAATATTCCACGGTAAACACGCAATCTTTGTTTACCTCCGCAAACTGGCCAAGAAACGCAAAGTTTGTGGTGCCCTTGGGCAGCACAAATGGCCGATCCCCAAGGCTGCGCGGCATGAACAGACTGTCGATAAACGGCATCGCCACCGGGATGCAATTAATCTTGCCCGACTGCATGATCGGCGTCATCATGTCCTGCAATTTCAGGTGATACCACAGCTCTTGCAGCATCTCTTGGCCGGTACAATCGGCCATTTTTTTCTTAATGAAATTGCCCATGCGGTTGGGGTATAACCCATAACCCCAAAACACTTTTACGTCCTTGGGTTGGTTGGGAAAATGCGGTTGGCGAGCGATCACAAAAGACATCAACCAATTGGAATCGGTCAGCGTCACCAGCCCACCGGTGCCATCCACATTACCGCTGAAATTTTCCATATGGTCGTGGAATGTGGCATCCTTCATCGTCGCGGTGAACGAATACCATTCCTGCAACTCAATCGCGTCACAAAACACACCGGGATTACCAAAGCTGGCATCCTTTTTGGCGATTTTTTCCCAAAGCAACCAAGATCCGGAGTCAGATTTTCCTTTGAGCACCGCAGCGCGGTCCCAACTGCCCAAATCGGTGCTTTCAGTGATCGACCCATTGGTCAGGAATACGCAATCATTGGCGCCAATCGCGATCTCACTGATGGTGCGGGATTTGTCCACCACATGCAGCAGCGTGGCGGTTTTACGGTCCGCAGACAGGTTGAAATCAATATCGATCACTTGGGTATTTTTGCGAAAATTCCACTCCCTTATCGGTCAAATACCGCACCATCGGCACCACAACCGAATGATATTGATTATACTTGGTGCGCATCACCCCACCCAGACGATTCAGGCCAGACACCAGATGGATAAACCGCTTCATATAACGGCGCATTTCAGCAATGCTGCTCCATTTTTGAAAGGCAAACATCGACGTCCAGATGTACCAAAAATTGGTCTCAAAAAACTCTTGCGTGAACCAATCCTCGATCCGGGAACTGCCCAGCGATTTCTCAGACACAAAGGTCAACTTCAACAGATCAGCCTGATCCTTCAGCGACAACCCAAACGACGACACATCCAGAATTTCACCGTCACGCAACAGCCGCGCCTGAGCGTTGGACACAAAACGTTTGTTAAACTCAAACGACTCGTCCGTCACCGAAACCGCCGGGTCCCCAAACGACGGGATCGAGCACAGCAAGTCCCAATAGCAGGTATAATGCGCCTCATGCATCCGCCCGCCGCGCACCACAAAGCCATCGTCCGGCTCCCCGGCCCCATCCAACGCGCCGCCCAGAATGTCGTCTTGTTCCAGAATGTGAATATTTTTAGCGGGCACGCCGGCGTCATCAATCAGGTATTTCGCCGCCGCAAGCGAGGCAATGCCGCTGCCCACGAGGTAAACATGGGCAGTTTTTGGATCAGCGCATTTAACGGGTTTGGACATGGGTATCCTCTTGTTAACAAATCGCACCTTGGGCCAGATAAATATCGGGCTGGTGCTGTCTGTAAGAATACCAACAATCGCAAACGCTGTCCTCACGACAGTGAGAAACGCGACAATCGGCTTGACGCTTGGCCGTGAGGCGGCTACCCACGGGCACCATTCCGGCGGGTATGGTGAAAAGGTATTGCCACGAACTTCAGTGTTTTCAATGGCCAGTCGCAACTCACCTTGTCTTTCAAGTTACATCACCACCCCTTGGCTCTGCCCCGACGAGCCAGTTTTAGATCAGTGATATCGCCGGATTGCGGTTCGACACGATCAGCTCCTTCGCCTCGGTCGCCCCGGACTTCGCCACGGTGTATTTCAACGTCACCTCATCCATGTGAAACGCCCCAAACAGCTCGCGGATTTCTGGCCGATCGTTGATCGACAGGATGAACGCGCCCTCGATGTCAGCCAGCGCATCCGCCATCGCCGCAAACTGATCGCGGCCAAACAGCCCCTTGCCATAGTCATTCTC
>JBLHMP010000032.1:0-41042 GCA_047623555.1 Granulosicoccus sp. | reverse complement strand
GGGTCTTGGCGGAGAAGGAAGGAGTCGAACCCTCCTGAGACGGGATTGCCGCCTCAAACTGGTTTTGAAGACCAGCGGTGCCACCGGGCACCTCGCTTCTCCGGCATGTCACGGGGTGTCCGCCAACGGTTTGCCACGTTTTCTCACGTCACCATTGCGGATCGTGCGCCCCTTTCTGTCAAATGTTTCCAGCAACGCCAAGGCGTATTTGCGGGTATTGCCCAACAGATCGCGAAACTGTGCGGGGGTGATGTCACCAATTTCCAGCAAATGCACCTCTAGCCTCTGATCTGCAGTCTCATAGGCGGATTTGGCAAACGCCAGCCCCGGCGCCACCCGCACCAGTTTTCCGCGTTGTTCCAGATAGGCGATAATGGCCTTTTCATCGGGGTTTTTCACGTCCCATCCCGGCGGCGAAAACGGTTCGGCCTCAATCGCGGCCAACATAATTGCGGCCTTTTCCTCTTGGGACGGCGTTAGCCCAGCACGATGTGAGGGTAAAGCAAATGATCCCTCTAACCGCGTCAAAAGCCGTGCCTTTACAGTATGATCAAGCACCAGCCGGAACAAGCGCAGGTCGATCTTTGCCACCGATTGGTGATGCAACGTCTCCCCCCCCGGACCGTCAGAGGTTGGATTGGAGGCATGATAATCGGCCAGAACCCTGTTGATACCTTGCTGAAGCCGCTCAAGATTTGCGAGGCTGGTGATCCAGACATCCGCATCTTTGCCCAACAAAACCAGTGATGGGTTGGCTTTAACAAACCCCTGAAAATCCTGCGGCGTCAGGTTCAGACGAACCTGCAACACCCCCGCCAACAGGCCACCCACACCATCCAGCAACCGTTCCAGCGCACGCGGCATATCCTTCACCTGTAACGCCGTCAGAAACCCCAACCGATGTGGATCATCCCGGCGGATCTTTGGGCCATCCGGGTCAAGCACCACGCCGCCGCCCAACGTGTGCTCTGCCTGCTCATCACGTAGCACAAAGCGGTCGTGGGCCATCACCTGAACCGGATCACGCAGCCGCAACTGCGCCAATCCATCCTCACCCCGTTGCAATACCGTTTCTTCGCCCAGCAAGAACACCGTCACAGCGCGCTCGGCCGTGCCGAGATGCAGGCGCAGGCGTTGGCCGTGTTTCAGATCATGCGCCGCATGTGCCGCCACCGAAATCGCCACATCCAGACGGTGCGCGCCTATGGCAATCGCCGGATCACAGGCCACATCACCGCGATGAAAACCCGACATCTCGGCCCCGGTCAGATTGATCGCCAACCGATCCCCGGCCTGCCCGCGCGCCACATCAACACCGTGGCTTTGCAATCCCCGCACGCGATAGCTGGCACCGCCCGGAACAATCGCCACCTCGTCGCCAACATCAATCACCCCCGCGATCTGCGTGCCGGTAATGACCACGCCGCGCCCGTGCACGTTGAACACCCGGTCAATCGGCATTCGAAACTTACCCGTCGCGGCGGCCTGTGGCGACTCCTGCAACGCCTGTGCTAATTCGGAACACAGCACGTCGATCCCGTCGCCAGTAGCATTGCTGACTGGCAGAATTTTGACACCCTCAAACCGGCTGCCATCCACCAGGATTTCGATCTCTTCAGCAACTTCGTCAAACCGCCCGTCGGCCACCATATCCACCTTGGTGATAACAAATATCGCCCGCTCAATACCCAGCGAACACAAGATATCAAAATGCTCTTCGGTTTGCGGCATCACCCCGTCATCGGCCGCAATGACAAACAGCACCAGATCAAACCCATGCGCCCCCGCCACCATATTGCGGATAAACCGCTCATGCCCCGGCACGTCGACAACACCAACCGAAATATCCCCCGGCAAGGTGAAATGCGCAAAGCCCAGATCAATGGAAATGCCGCGCTGTTTCTCGGCCTTCAACCTATCGGTATCTTGCCCAGTCAACCACCGCACCAGCAACGTTTTGCCGTGATCAATATGTCCGGCTGTGCCGATCACAAATGCCATTCCGCTTTATTCCTGCTTTTGCGCCCTGCCCGGTTATGTCTTAAGTAGATCCAATGAACCAGAAAGAAGCCTGATGCCGCCTGCCCCTTCCACATTCCGAGATATCCCGTCAGTTGACGTATTGCTGCATGATGCCGCCTTTGTCGCGGTACTGGCGGAATATGGCCATGATGCAACACGCACAACCATCCGCGCAGCACTGGCGGAACTGCGCAAATCTGTGGCCGCAGGGTCAAACCCCGACGTGGACCCGGCAACAATTGCTCAGCAGGTAGCGCAGGCACTGGCGCATCTGTTGGCCCCTACATTGAAACCGGTGTTCAACCTGACTGGTACGATATTACACACCAATCTGGGCCGCGCGCCGTTGCCCGATGTTGCGGTGCAGGCGATGGTCGCCGCCGCAGGTGCCGTCAATCTGGAATACAATCTGCACGACGGCAGCCGTGGCCAACGCGATCACCATATCGAGGGCTGGATCAAACGCCTGACTGGGGCGGCCGCTGCGATTGCGGTAAACAACAACGCCGCTGCGGTGATGATGGCGCTGAACACGCTGGCCCTGGGCCGCGAGGTGATCGTGTCGCGCGGCGAACTGATCGAAATTGGCGGTGCCTTTCGCATGCCCGACATCATGCAACGCGCCGGTTGCCAGTTGCGCGAAGTCGGCACCACAAACCGGACGCACCTTCGGGATTTCGCCGAGGCCATCGGGCCAGACACGGCGATGATCCTCAAGGTGCATACCAGCAATTACGCGGTTCAGGGCTTTACCAAATCGGTCGCTGAATCCGACCTCGCCGCCCTCGCCCGCACCCACAACATCCCCTTTGTTGTTGACCTGGGAAGCGGCACGCTGATCGACCTGACCAAATATGGCCTGCCGCCCGAAATAACCGTGCGTGAAACATTGGAAAACGGCGCCGATCTGGTGACGTTCTCCGGCGACAAACTGTTGGGCGGGCCACAGGCTGGCATCATCGCCGGGCGTGCCGATCTGGTGGCGCAACTTGCCGCAAACCCGATGAAACGCGCCATGCGGCTGGACAAAATCACCATCGCGGCACTGGCGGCGGTGCTGCGGCTCTACGCCAACCCCGACCAATTGGCGCAGCATCTGCCAACGCTACATCTGCTCAGCCGCCCCGCCGCAGACATCGCCACACAGGCCGAACGGCTAAAACCCATCGTCGCCATCGCCCTGTCCCAGATCGCACAGGTCGATATCGAACCAACCCAGAGCCAGATCGGCAGCGGCTCGCTCCCGGTTGATATGATCAACAGTCACGCCTTGACGCTGACACCAAACCAACCCGGTGACAAAGCCCTGCGTAACCTAACAGAGGCCTTGCGCCGCCTGCCCCGCCCGGTCATCGGGCGCATAAACAATGGCCGCATCCTGCTGGACTTGCGCGCGCTAACGGATGATGACGACTTCATCGCCCAATTCAACCTCCTTCATTAGAAACCTGCGACCGCTGATATTCCAATTTCCTAAAATATCCCCGCCGGAGGCAAAAAACTCTTAGAACGGTTTTGGCTGGCGACCAGTTTCAATCCCGCATAACAATGCCGAAACCCGCAACAAGACCAGTAAACCAGAAAGGAGCAAACATGGACCAGATCAAGCTTACCGCCCTCGCCCACGGCGGTGGTTGAGGCTGCAAGATTGCTCCAGCGGTGCTGGAGGAGATCCTCAGCTTTCTGCCCCCGCAGATAACCGACCCGGCCATGATGGTTGGGCTGGAAACAAAAGACGACGCAATTGTCTATCGCCTTGACGATGACAAAGCCGTTGTGGCGACCACTGACTTTTTCATGCCAGTGGTAGACGACCCTTTTGATTTCGGCGCAATCGCTGCGGCCAACGCCCTGTCCGATGTTTACGCAGTCGGGGCGCGGCCTTTGTTTGCTCTGGCGGTGGCGGGCATGCCAACCGGAAAAATGTCCACAGAAGTGATTGCGAAAATCATGGCAGGTGGCGCCGATATGGCCGCCAAGGCCGGGATCATTGTTGGCGGCGGGCATTCCATTGATAGTCCCGAACCAATTTACGGACTGGCCGTTGTCGGTCTGGTGCATCCCGATCAGGTCAAACGTAACTGCACCGCCCAAGACGGCGATGTTCTTATTCTGGGCAAAGCACTGGGTGTCGGCATCCTAAGCAATGCCTTTAAACGCGGCGATTTGTCAGACGATGGCTATGCCCAGTTGATCGCCAGCACCACCAAACTCAACTCAATCGGTGCGGATTTTGCCCCCATCAAAGACGTACATTCGATGACCGATGTGACCGGCTTTGGTCTGCTGGGTCACCTCACGGAAATGTGCCAGGGCTCAAACCTTGCGGCAACGCTTGATCTAAACGCGGTGCCCTTACTTAATTGCGCCATTCCATTCGCCAAGGACGGTCTGAACACCGGCGCTGGCACCCGCAACCGCGAGGCCTTTGGCGAGACCGCTACATTGCCGACAAACCTGCCTGACTGGCATCGCAATCTGTTGTTTGATCCGCAAACCTCTGGCGGCCTGCTGGTCAGCGTTGCCGCGGACAAGGCCGACGATATTTTGGCGATGTTCCATGCCCAAGGCTATGATACGGCGGCAAAAATTGGTCAGATCACTGCCAAAGGCAACGGTATCACCGTGCTTGGCTAGCTCACATCACGTTAGCCCCAGATCATCCACCCATGCCCCCGGCACCATAAAGCTCGCGATTTTCTGACGGCCTTTGTCGTCGCTCTGCAGAAATTCCGACCGCAGTTGCACAATAGCCTTACCTGCGGCAGTCTTGCGCCAGAACCAGGCTCCCAATTGGGCGCTGGAATGTAGTATGCGACCCTGACAGGCCGCCTCAAAATACAGCGTTTTAAGGTCATCAACCATAAACCGCAGCAGCTTGCTGGGGATGCGTTTGCCGCCCATAGATTCTCCAGTCAGCAACCCGTTGATCGCCGCAACAACGTCACCCGGAGTCATGCCGCTATTGCCAAATGTCGTACTACCATGCTCGGCCACAAACAGATTATAGACCGCTTCAATTCCATCAAATTCCAGCATCAAATCCGCGTCAACCGGCAGATCAATCGGTTGCCCTACCGGGGCTGCCATCGGCTCTGGATAATCCGCGAGCATCGGTGTCGGGCCACAGTGATCCAACAACGACAACACATGTTTCAACACGTCGCGCTGCCCGGCCACATCCCGTGGATCGCCCAAGGGACGCCCCAGTTCAAACGGTACAAATAACGCCCTAGGCGGGCGGGTTTTCTCGGCATGCAGCCGGATCAGGCTAATCACCACCGTGGCGATTCCCGCGTCTTCCAGATAATGGGCCAGCGCGCACACGGCGCGCGTACAATTTGGTCAGACCGGGACCAGCAACACCGCATCAACCTGATCGGCCTTTAGCATCCCGGCAACCTGCGCCGCATAGGGCGCCATTTCCGTCGGGTCGGTCGCGCCCATAAACGAATAATGGCTCTGTGCCACTGACCCGATCACACCGTCATCTGCCAGTTCGGCGAGCCGATCCACAGGCAGGACCGTGTTGATATCCTGCACAAACCCAGTGCGGTCGTAATTCACCGAAACATGGCTCATCAAGATGTCATCGGTCGCCGACATCTTGCGAAAATCGGATGAGCTGAGCGCGAATGTCTTGTCATCGCGGGCATGGATGCCAGCCGAAGACACCACAGCAACGCGACGCTGGTTCAACGCCGGGCCTGCAACAAACGGCGTTGTTTCAAACACCGGACAGTCAAGTTTTTCAACGTTGGCGCGGGTGCGCGGCGGCATGTTTTGCAGATGGGCCAATTGGTCACTTTCGCGTCAAACATAATACTGGAGCAACTGCACCATACTCCGCGCCAAAGGGAAACCCGCTTTCAAGGCCTTTTGATTGCACGCCCTCTGCGCTAGAAACCGAAATGACCTATGAACTGACCCGCCTTGCTGACCTGAACGCGCTGCCGTTCGATCAAATCATCGACGTACGCTCGCCCGCAGAGTTCGCTTTGGACCACCTGCCGGGCGCGATCAACCTGCCCGTCCTTACCAATAACGAACGCGCCACGGTTGGTACAATCTATGTGCAGGAAAACCGGTTTCGCGCCCGCAAAATCGGCGCGGCTCTGGTGGCACGCAATGCGGCCTTTCACCTTGAAAATGCGCTGGCGGACAAAGATGGCAGTTATCAACCGCTGGTCTATTGCTGGCGTGGCGGTCAGCGGTCCGGGTCATTTGCCAGCATTTTGGAAAAGGTAGGCTGGCGGGTACAACTGCTGAGCGGCGGCTATCGCAGCTATCGCCGGTTGGTGGCCAACGCGTTGTATGACACCGAATTTTCGCCCCCTGTGGTGATTCTCGCGGGCAATACCGGCACCGCAAAAACCGATCTTTTGTGGCGTCTGCGCGATCGGGGCACGCAGATTATTGACCTTGAAGGGCTGGCCGGTCATCGCGGATCGTTGTTTGGCACCATGCCCGGCGGACAGCCAACGCAAAAGACGTTTGAGGGCGCTTTGGCGGCCGAAATCGCCGCCCTTGATCCAACCCGGCCAGTGGTGATTGAGGCGGAATCAAGCAAGGTGGGCAATATCAACCTGCCGCCGCAATTGTGGAAAGCCATGTGCGCAGCACCCCGCATCACCATTCAGGCACCGCTGCAGGAACGGGCCCGGTATCTGACGCGGGTCTATACCGAGATTGTTGCTGACCAAGGCAAGCTGTTGGAAACGATCAGCAAACTTAGCCGTCTACATTCGGCGGACCGTATTGAGCAATGGCGCGACTATGCCCAAAAAGGCGCGTTTGAGCAGCTGGCAACCGGCTTGATGCAGCACCATTATGACCCAAGATACAGCAAACAATCCACCGAACAGGGCAACGACATCGTGACCTTGGTCGCGCTGACGCCAGATGCTCTTAATCTGGCGGCAGAGACATTGGCCACGATGGTTGAGCCATAAAACACACTAGCTTTTGACCCGTTTCATTTTCGGATCATACAGCGGCGACATTTCGATTTTGCAGGGAATGCGCTGAGTGGCGACCTCAAGTTCGTAGTCGCCGCTGGCCACATAATGGCGATCCACCCCATCGCCATTGCGCACATAGCCATAGCCGATGGATTTGCCGACCGTGTGACCATAGCCACCGCTGGTCAGCCAGCCCGCGTGTTCGCCGTTGCGATAGATAGTCTCACGGCCCAGCAGCACGATATCCGGGTCATCAACGGTGAAACAGGCCAGCATTTTGCGCACACCGTCCTGTTTCTGCGCCGTCGCCGCATCGCGGCCCTTGAACGAAATGTTGGATTTCAACTTCACCGCCCAGCCCAGCCCAGCCTCAAACGGCGTATGATCGGACCCGATATCGAAACCCCAGGCGCGATAGCCTTTTTCCAAACGGCAACTTTCAATGGTGCGATAGCCAGCGTTGATTAGCCCATGTTCCGCTCCCGCCTTCATCAGGGCCGCGTAAACCGTGGTGGCGTATTCCACCGGCAAATGCAGCTCCCAACCCAACTCACCGACATAGGTGATCCGCAAGGCACGTACCGGGCAACCAGCGATGCCAATGGTCTGTGTGGTGGCAAACGGGAACGCATCATCGGACACATCGGCCCGCGTCACCTGTTGCAAAATTTCGCGCGCCTTTGGCCCCATCAACGACAGCACCGCGCTGGCCGATGTCACATCAAACAGCTGGCAATTCATGCCTTTGGGGATGTTACGGTTGATCCAGTCAAAATCATGCGTGGCAAAGCCGGTGCCGGTGACGATATAGTATTCATCCTCGGCAATGCGCGCCACGGTCAGATCACATTCGATGCCGCCGCGATCGTTCAACATCTGCGTATAAGTCAATGATCCCATGGGTTTATCGACATCATTGGCAGCAATCCAGCTCAACGCCGCCGCCGCGTCCGGGCCTTTCAACGCGAATTTGGCGAATGAGCTCTGATCAAATATCACCGCCGCCTCGCGCACCGCTTTGTGTTCGCGGCCCACCGCATCAAACCAGTTCTGGCGGCCAAAACCATAGACGTCCTTGGGCGTTTCCCCCAGCGCGCTATCGGCAAACCAGTTTGGCCGCTCCCAGCCCAGTTTTTCGCCAAAACAGGCGCCCTGGTCGGACAACAGCCCATACAAAGGCGATTTACGACAGGGTCGCCCACTGGCGCTTTCTTCATGCGGCCAGGACATCGTATAATGTTTGCCGTAGGCCTCGACCGTGCGGGTGCGCACCCAGTCAGTATCAAAATGTGGCCGACCAAAGCGGCGGATATCGGCGGACCAAAGGTCAAACGGCGGCTCGCCATTGGCGACCCATTCGGCCAGCGCCATGCCCGCCCCGCCACCGGCGGCGATGCCAAAGGCGTTGAACCCGGCACCGACAAAGAAATTGCGCAACTCAGGCGCCTCGCCAATGATGAAATTGCCGTCCGGCGTGAAACTTTCCGGCCCGTTGGTCAGGGTTTTGATGCCTGCGGTTTCCAGTGCCGGAACCCGGCCAAGGGCCAGCTCCATCAGCGGTTCAAAATGGTCAAAGTTGGATTCCAGCAGCGTGTAATGAAACCCCTTGGGCACGCCATCCACCGCCCATGGGATCGGGTTGGATTCATAACCACCCATGACCAGCCCGCCGACTTCTTCCTTATAATACGTCAGCCGATCCGGGTCGCGTAGCGTTGGCAGGTTGGACGGCATTCCGGGGATCGCCTCGGTCACCATGTACTGATGTTCCATCGACACCAGCGGCACATTCACCCCAAATCGCGCCGCAAAATCACGGCTCCACTGGCCCGCACACAGAACCACCCGTTCGCATTCAATCCGCCCCTGATCGGTGATCACAGCGCGGATCACGCCTTTATCAACCTCGATATCGGTGACCTTGGTGTCCTCAAATATCTGCGCCCCGCCCATGCGCGCACCTTTGGCCAGCGCCTGCGTGATGTCAGACGGATTGGCCTGCCCGTCGGTCGGCATAAACGCCGCACCAATCACGTCGTCGATGTTCATCAACGGCCACAGATCAAGCGCCTCTTGGGGCGTCAAAAGCTCCATTTCCAACCCAAACGAATGCGCGGTAGTGGCCTGTCGCTTGACCTCAGTCCAGCGATCCTGGGTACAGGCCAGCCGCAAACCGCCGTTCATCTTCCAGCCGGTGCCAAGCCCGGTTTCCTCTTCGATCTTGTTATAAAGGTCGACGGAATAGCCCAAAAGCTGGGTGATATTGGCGTTGCTGCGCAACTGCCCAACCAGACCGGCGGCGTGAAACGTGGTGCCCGATGTCAGTTTTTTGCGTTCAAGCAGCACGCATTCGACGCCAAGTTTGGCCAGGTGATAGGCGGTCGAGCAGCCGACAATGCCGCCACCGATGATGACCACCTTTGAGGATTTAGGGAGGGATTTCATGAGCCTAGCCTTAGGTTTGTTTTAAAGTGTCATAGGCGCGGCTGAACCGGCCAAGATTTTCGGATGTATAGGCGGCAAAATCAACGTCCAGCTTTGAGCTTTGCTCGGACACCATGCTCCACATGGTTTCACGCAGCAGCGAGGCGCATTTCATTGCCGTATATCGATGCATCAAATCGTCGGTGACCGGCGCATCATAATAAAGTTCCAACAGCTGGGTTTCCTGCGCCGCGTCCAGCCCGTTGTTTGAGGCCAGACCACCAAGATCAAACAGCGGCGTGTTGAACCCGGCATAGTCCCAGTCAATCAGCCAAAGCCTGGTCCCATCGTCCAGGAAATTAGCCGCCAACAGGTCGTTATGGCCAAACACAATGTCAAACGGGCCAGCAGCGGTTTCAAGCTTTTCGCTGATGTTCAGCAACTCAGGCAACTGCGCGCAATACGGGCTGTTACCATCGCGCAGCGTCGCAGCGTAATCACGGATCACATGGAACACCCAGAAAATCAGCGCCGGTCCACGCAGCTGTTTGGGCACCTCATGATGACATTGGCGGATCAGCGGCACGATACGATCGAGCATTCCGGGGGACCGGATGTCTGCCTCGGTCAGGGTGGTGCTCTCAATATACTCAATCACCGTCAGCCCGGATTCGGAATGCACCACAGCAGGCGACAAACCAGCGGCATGGGCGGCACGACTGGCGGCAAGTTCGTTGAACCGCATAACATGATGCTCAACGATATCTGCGCCCAGCCGCACAACATATTTCGCCGCCGCGTCCGTCACCAGATAATTGACGTTGGTAATGCCGCCATCCAGCGGTTGCGCACTGATCTCACCGCTCCAGATTGGCAAGGCCTTTATGCGGGCCAAAACGTCAGTCATGTGCAGCCTCCATCCCATAGCGAATGCGTGCTTTGCGTGCACTGGCCAGAATGACCCGGTCGGCAATGATGGCGATAAAGGCAATCGAGAAACCGGCGACCAATCCACGCCCGGTGTCCGCCTTGGTCAGGGCAATATAGACCTCTTGGCCCAGATCACGGGTGCCGACCAACGCGGTAATCACCAGCATCGACAGCGCCAGCATGATGGTTTGGTTCAAACCCAGCAGCACTTCGGGCAAGGCCAGCGGTAACCGTATACGGGTCAGCAACTGGCGCGGCGTGCAGCCAGATACGATGCCGGCCTCGATCAATTCGGGGCTGACCGACCGTATTCCGTGCGCCGAATAACGCACCGCCGGCACCACGGCATAGAGCACGATGGCCACCATCGCGGTGAAATCGCCGATGCGGAACAACATGACCACCGGGATCAGATAGACAAAACTGGGCAGGGTTTGCAGCGTGTCGATGACCACCGCGATCACCCGGCCTGCGCGGTCGTTGACCGCCGCCAATATGCCCACCGGGATGCCGATAGCGGAGGCGATAACAACCGATGATCCACAGAGGTAAACCGTGATCATCGCCTTTTCCCACATGCCCGTTACGGCGATAAATCCGGCCATCAACGCGTTCATCAACGCCAGTTTCCAGCCGCCAAATGTCCAGCCCATTGCAGTGACCAACAGGATGGCCCAAACCCACGGAATACCCAGGAAAAAGCGTTTGACCGGCAACATAAAGTAGCTAAGGAAAAATATTTTTACCGCCTCAAACTGATCGTAAAAGTTGATATTGAGGTATCTCACCCCATTATCCCAGAACTCACCGGTAGTGGCCATTACCCCGTCTGGATAGGTCTGGATCGCCGGGATGATCTGGCCAACCAGAAACGCCAGAACCAGAATCGCCAGCACAATTGTGCTGCGTGGATGCCGTGAAAATACGGTATTGCCTTGCACCGGCGGCACCGTACGGGTGCTGCGTTCGGCAAAGGCCTGCGACAGGCGATCAATGGCAACGGCAAGGATAACAATGGCAATCCCGGCCTCAAAGCCGCCGCCAATGTCCAGCCGTCGCAACGACGCCAGCACCTCAAAACCCAGCCCTCCGGCACCGATCATGGACGCGATAATCACCATATTCAGCGACAACATGATGACCTGATTTACGCCCACCATCAGGCTACCTAAGGCGGCCGGCACCAGAATGCGCCAGTTCATTTGCCGCTGGGTACAGCCGGTCATAATGCCAAAATCGACGATCTCGGGGTCGACAGATTTGAGCGCCATGGTGGTGATACGCACCATCGGCGGCATCGCATAGATCACCGTGGCCACAAGTGCGGACACCGGGCCAAAACCAAACATGAACAGGATCGGCACCAGATAGGCAAAAATCGGAATGGTCTGCATCAGGTCCAGAACCGGCGTTAACAGCCGGTCAAACAGTGGATGGCGATAGGCCATGATGCCCAGCCACAAACCGCCAAACACGCCAATCGGCACCGCAATCACCACCGAGGCCAGCGTGATCATCGCGCTTTCCCACTGGCCAAACACCGCCAGATACAGAAACGCCGTCCCGACCAATACGGCCAGCACCCAATCGCGGGCGTAGTGACCAAGCGCGATAACACCGGCAATCACCGCGATCCAGCTGAACGGCGGAAACAATTGTACAGCGCGGCGGCCGGTGCCTTCGACAAAGCCTTCGGCGAGCAAGGCACGGACCAACAGATAGGGTTGTTCGATCACCCAGGATATAGCGCGCGTCAGTTGCGTAAAGGTGAACAGGCCGAAACTGGCATCCTCGACCAGCCATTTCATTGCGGCGGAAACATAGGATGTTAACGGCACGATCCACGCGGTCGGGTATTCTGCCACCCAATCCAAACCGGCGTTTTCGGCCCAACCAATGCCATAGCGTGACAAAACCCAGGTCACGACCAGCAGAACCCCCCAGACCAAAACGCTGTGGGATATGAGGGGCTTGCGCTCCACCTTAACCATCCCGATTGATCAGCACGTCAATCACCGCAGCCGGCGCGATTGCGCCCACCACCTGACCATCCGCGTCGATAACTTTCAACGCTTCGCCCGCGTCGACAACCTGTGCGGCGATCTGCGATATTTTGGCGTCCATGGCGATGCCTTCACCCGCGCCACTGGCCCCCGCGGTCATAACCGCGCCGACCGACATCACCTTGTCGCGCGGGATGTGGCGGGTGAATTCCCGCACGTAATCGGAGGCCGGGTTTCGGACTAATTCTTCGGGGGTGGCGACCTGAATGACGGCTCCGTCTTTCATAATGGCAATGCGATCAGCAAGCCGGATCGCTTCGTCAAAGTCATGGGTGATAAAGACGATAGTTTTTTTCAGCAGCGCCTGAAGCCGCAGGAATTCATCCTGCATTTCACGCCTTATCAGCGGATCAAGGGCGGAAAACGGTTCATCCAGAAACCAGATTTCCGGTTCAACCGCGAGCGATCGGGCAATGCCGACACGCTGTTGCTGACCACCGGATAATTCACGCGGAAAAAAGCTTTCGCGGCCCTGCAGACCGACGAGTTCAATCACCTCGCGGGCGCGCGTCTCGGCGGTGGATTTCTTTTGCCCCTGAACGCTAAGAGGAAAGGCAACGTTCTGCAAAACGGTCAGATGCGGCAACAAGGCGAAATGCTGAAACACCATGCCCATCTTGTGACGGCGGATTTCGATCAGGTCTTTGTTAGAGGTTTTGCGCAGATCCTGCCCGTCAAAAAACAGCTCGCCACTGGTGGGTTCAATCAACCGCGACATACAGCGCACAAGCGTCGATTTGCCCGAACCGGACAGGCCCATGATAACGAATATTTCGCCATCCATAATTTCGATATTGGCGTCGCGCACCGCCGGAATAAGCCCGGCAGACTTGATCGCATCAAAGTCAGCGGACGGCGTGTTGCGCAGGAAACTATCGGCGTTTTGACCGTATAATTTCCAGACATTGCGACAGACAAGTTTCGGCAGTGCAGTCATAAGGGAAAGGCCTGTGTTGGTCGAAAAATCAAGTCGCAGAGGCTGTATGAGGGGCCGAATCCAGCCCCCCATACATGTTTTTAATCAGGTACTTACTTCCCGATCCAGGCCTTCCAACGGTCCTCGTTGGCGTCCATCCATGCGTCAACCACATCGTCGATGGATTTACCGTCAAGATCCGCTTCGCCGACCATGGCGCTCATCTCTTCGTTGGTCAGGTTATAGGCCTGAACAGTCGCGTATGCGCCCGGCCATTTGTCTTCCATTCCGGCCCATGCGGCCTTCCAGATCGGACCACGCGGTTTGCCGCAATCATAGGCCAGGTCGGGATTCACCCCCACAGAGGCGTCCGCATAACATTCCGCCGAATAGGGTGGGAATTCAACAAATTCGCCTTTGTATTTGGCCGGTGCCCAATGCGGAACATAGACCCACAAAATAACCGGGGCCTCACGCTGATAGGCTGATTCCAACTCGGCAAACAGCGCCGCATCGGTGCCTGCATGCACGACCTCAAAGTCCAGATCCAATGCCTTGACCCGCTCTTCGTCAAAGCCGCCCCACGTTACAGGACCGCCAACATACCGGCCCTTTGGCGCGGTTTCGGCGGTGGAAAATTCACCGGCACAGGCGGCCAGTGCTTTCCAGTCCGGCAGACCCGGGCAACGCTCTTTCATATACAGCGGATACCACCATTCTTCGATCGCCTGCAGGCCGGTTTCGCCCGCGTTCACCACTTTTCCCGAGGCTACGGCTTCGTCCAGCGCCTCTTGGCCGGTGGTGGCCCAAATTTCCATCGCCAGCGTCAGGTCACCGGTTTTAAGCCCGGCAAACTGGGCGATATAGTCGGCCTGAACGTATTCAACGTTATACCCGGCCTCTTCCAGAACGCTGCCCATGATCTGTGTGTTGATCAGCTGTCCAGACCAGTCGTGCAACGTCAGTTTAATCGGATCAGTTGATTCGACTTCGGCCATGGCTGCTGTCGACAATAGCGCCCCGGCTGTGACGCCCATCAAAGTGTTCAGTACATGCCGCATTGGGCACCTCCCAGGTTTTTTTGCTGACGGAATCGCCCCGCCGATGCGGCAAAGGTGGCCGACAAAACCTCGCAGGTCAACAAATTCTGCAAATTCATGTTGATTTATTTGGAATACCGTTGGCTTTTGTGGTTTTCTAAAGCTAAGCTCATCGAAACACCCTTACGCAAGCGACCCTGCCATGCCTGCCATTGCCGTTCATTCCAACCACCGCGAACGCGAAATTCTGCAAGAGCTTCGTCTGGCAGGTGGCTCGTGCCGGATCGGTTATCTGGCAGACCGGTTGGGCGTTTCCGATGAAACCATCCGACGTAACATCAAGGTGTTGCAGGCCGATGCCAAAGTGCGAAAGGTGCATGGCGGTGTGTTGCTGGCCGAGGACCTGATCCTGACCGAACCACCCCTGCAGGCGCGACTGGACCAGAACGCCACCGCGAAACGGCAAGTGGCGGCGAAACTGGCGGAGATGATCTCGGACGGAGATTCGCTTTTCCTCGATATCGGCTCGACCACCGCCTATGCGGCGCAGGCTCTGCTGAACCACCGCAACCTCTATATCGTCACCAATTCGCTGGCCGTCGCCAACACATTGGCCACCCGTAACAACAACCGGGTGTTTTTGGCGGGCGGCGAATTGCGCAGCCATGATGGCGGTGCCTTCGGGCAGGACGCCATCGCCTTTATCCGCCGCTTTAACGTGCAATACGCGGTGTTTTCGGTGGGCGCGATCAATGCCGAAACCGGGTTTAGGCTGCACGATATCCAAGAGGCCGACCTGTCGCATCAGGCGGCCCTGATCGCCCAAACCCGCATCGTTCTGGCCGATAGTGAAAAATTCGACCGTCGTGCGCCTATATCAATGACCGATCAAACCGGGCTTGATATGCTGATCACTGATACATCCCCATCCCCAGGAATTGTCACCATGCTGGCGCAAAATGACGTCACGCTGGTGTTGGCAAACACCCCATGAAAGCACCCTGATGCAGCATTTCCTAAACACCATCCTGAGCATCACCGATCAGGCCGAAGCCATCCCGAAACGCTATTTTCGCCAAGGCGTTGCCATCGACCAAAAACAGGACGAAACCCCGGTTACAATTGCCGATCGCGCCACCGAAGAATGTATTCGTGCCGGACTGGCCGAACATTTCCCTGATCATGCAATCTTTGGCGAAGAATTCGGCCTGACCGAAAGCGACAGCCCCTATCAGTGGGTAATTGACCCCATCGACGGCACCCGCGCGTTTATCTCGGGGATGCCTTTGTATGGTATGTTGATCGCGCTGCTGAAATACGGTGTTCCACAATTGGGCGTGCTGCGGATGCCCGAATTGGGCGAAGTTTACACCGGCACCGATCAGGGCGCGTTCCTGAATGGGGATCAGAAATTGGCGGTCTCGGATGCGCAACATCTGGACAGTGCGTTCCTCTATATCAACGAACCCGACAAGATGATGGCCAAGGTGCCGGATGTGTTTGCGCGCCTCAACACCGCCGGGCGGGACCGTCGGTTTTCGTATGATTGCTATCCGCACGCATTGGTCGCGGCGGGCCACATCGACGCCTGTGTGGATTTTGGCCTGCAGCCTTATGACTATTTGCCATTGGTGCCGATAATCGAGGGCGCGGGTGGCATTATCACCAATTGGCAGGGCGACAAGCTCGACATGGGGTCAGATGGGCGCATCGTCTGCGCCGCCACCCCTGCCCTGCATTCTGACATTCTCACCCTTCTGCGATAGGTTCAATCCATGGCTGACTACTCTGTGAAACACCTGATTATCGGGGGTGGTATCATTGGCTGCTCTATCGCCTATCACCTGGCCAAATCCGGCGAAAAAGACGTTGTTTTACTAGAAAAATCCGCCCTCACCGAAGGCGCCACCTGGCATGCGGCCGGCCTTGTCGGACAATTGCGATCGTCGCGCAATACCACGCGGATGTTGCAACGATCGGTCGCCATGTATGACAGGCTTGAGGCCGAAACCGGCATGGCGTGCGACTGGAAAAAGGTCGGCAGCCTGCGCCTTGCCGCCTCCGACGACCGGATGCTGGAAACCCTGCGGCTGGCGACCATGGCGCGCAGTTTCGGGCTTGAGATGAACATGATCACGCCGGATGAGGCGCAGGCGCTGTTCCCGTATATCGACACCAAGGGCCTCAAGGGCGCGGCGTTTATTCCATCGGATGGTCATGTCGATCCGGCCAGCCTGTGCATGTCGATTGCGGCAGGGGCACGCCAGCATGGTGCGATGCTAAAACAGGGCATCAAGGTGCTTGATTTCACCGTCAGAAACGGCCGCGTTACCGGGGTGCTGACCGATCAGGGATCCTATGAGGCAGAAAAAATCACGCTGGCCACCGGCATGTGGAGCCGTGAAATCGGGTTGAAACTTGGCCTGACAATCCCGGCCTGCGCGGTTGAGCATCAGTATATCGTCACCGAGCCGATCCCCGATTGCCCCAAAAACCTGCCCACCCTGCGTGACCCCGATCGGTTGGTTTATTACAAACCCGATGTCGGCGGGCGGCTGGTGATTGGTGGTTATGAAAACAACACCGTGGCCTTTGGCGATCAAGGTATTCCCGGCGAATTTGCCCGTCAACTGCTCCCCGAAAACATGGAACGGTTTGAACCGCTGGCGATCTGTGCCGCCGAAGTCACCCCCGTTATCAACACTGTTGGCATCCGGCAGGTCATCAACGGCCCGATCCCCTATTCCGCCGATGGTGATTTTGTCATGGGACCGGTGCCGGGATTTGACAATCTGATGCTGGCCACCGGGTTCCTGTATGGCATCGCCGCAGGCGGTGGCGCTGGCGAGATGATCGCCGAATGGCTGGTCGAAGGCCGACCAAGCCTTGATCTGTGGCCATTGGACAATCGCCGTTTCGGTGCCCATCAGGGCAGCCGCGCCTATATGTATCCGCGTGCGGTTGAGCATTACGCACACCACTATAAAATGCGGTACCCGGGCAGTGAAAGCCAGGTGGTCCGCAACCTACGCCTAAGCCCGCTGCACGAACGACTGAAATCCAAAGGCGCGGTTTTTGGCTCAAAAAACGGCTGGGAACGGCCCCTGTGGTTCGCCCCAGACGGTGTAACGCCGGTCGATCAGCTGGATTTCCTCAATCCCGGTTGGAAGAAATTCGCCGCCGCCGAGCACCACGCCACGCGCGACACTGTGGTGCTGATTGACCAGTCCAGTTTTTCCAAGTTCGAACTGGTTGGTGCCGGGGCATTGAACGCGATCCAGTCCCTTGCGGTGTCCAATATGGACAAACCGCTGGGCAAGGTGATCTATACCCAGCTGTGTAATACCCGCGGCGGCATCGAGGCCGATGTGACCATCACCCGCCTTGGCACCGATCATTTCTATATTGTCACCGGCGCCGGGTTTGGCGTGCATGACAGCGACTGGATTCGCCGCCATCTGCACGATGGTGTTGTGCTAATCGAGGTCACCTCGGCCCGTGCCGTCATCAACATCATGGGGCCCAAAGCGCGTGATGTGCTAGCGGCCGTGGCCGAACAGGACGTCTCAAACGCGGCATTTCCCTTTGGTACTGCACAGGACATCCTGATCGGCGCCGCGCCGGTGCGCGCCGTGCGCATCGGTTATGTTGGAGAGCTGGGCTGGGAGCTGCACATCCCCACCGAATTCGCGTTGCATGTCTATGATTTGCTCTGGGAACATGGGGCCGCGCATGGCATCCGCGACATCGGTTATCGCGCCATCGACAGCCTGCGAATGGAAAAAGGTTATCTGTACTGGAGCGCCGATATCACCCCGGATTACACGCCTTACGAGGCCGGGTTGGGCTTTGCCGTGCACCTGAAATCTAAGGGCGCGTTTAACGGGCGTGCGGCGTTAGAGGCGCAAAAACAGGCCGGGGTGACGCAAAAGATGTGTTGCTTTACCTCGGATGAAAAGTTGCCGCTTTATGGTGGTGAAACCATTCTGAGCGGTGATCAAGTGGTGTCTTTGGTCTCAAGCACGGGCTTTGGTGTGACCGTGAATAAGACGATAATCTATGGGTATCTGCCACGTGAATTGGCCGGGCAAGACCTGTTTGAGCTTGAATCCTTTGGTCAAAGGCATGCCATAAAACGCGTGAATTCGCCGCTATACGACCCTGAAAATAAACGATTAAAGGCGTGACTTAATGTTAGAAAACCTAGCCACAATTCACGCCGCTCTGCAAAACCTACCGCAAATGGTCGGCGTCGCGGCGGACAGTTACAAAACAACCCGTTTGGGCGGGTTGACCAATCTGGTCTACCGGGTGGAAACGGGCGCCGAGATGTTGATCGTGCGCATCCCCGGCGACGGCACCGAGAGCTATATCGACCGTTCAGTTGAGTTGCACAACGCCCGCGCCGCCGCCCGTGCCGGGGTCTCGGCCGAGGTGTTGTGGGCAGATGCCGCAAGTGGCGTGATGATCAGCCGCTGCATTGATCCAAGCGTCACCATGACCCCTGAATTGTTCCAAAGCCGCGCCGGATCGCCGGGGCGTGCGGGGGGGGGATTGCGCAAGCTGCACCAATCGGGCGAGGTGTTTGAGTTTCGGTTTGAGCTGTTCGCGATGATTGATAGCTATCTAAAGATTTTGGCCGATAAGAACGCCGAATTGCCCGATGGTTATGCCGAAATCGTGCGCGCTGCCCAACCAGTGAAACAGGCCCTAGCGGCGCATCCCGCGGCCTTGGCCCCGTGCCATTGCGATCCGCTGTGCGAGAATTTTCTGGATGATGGCGCTGCCATGTGGATCGTCGACTGGGAATATTCCGGCATGAATGATCCGGCCTGGGATTTGGGTGATTTATCGGTTGAAGGTGGGTTCACCGACGCACAAGACCTAGAGATGTTGCGCGCCTATTACCGGTCTGATCCAGACGCGGCACAGGTGGGCCGCGTGGTGATTTATAAGGCGATGTGCGACCTGCTGTGGACGTTATGGGGGCTGATCCAGCACGCCGATAGCAATGAAGCCGAGGATTTCTGGGCCTATGCCACCGGGCGTTTTGAGCGCTGTAAAGCCTTGATGCAGAGTGCTGAATTTTCCGGGCATTTGGCGGCAATCAGGTGATTTATTTTAGGGCCTCCGGCGGGGATATTTTAGGAAATTGGAAGTTCTCAGGACTTATTCTGAGGGGACAAAGTCCGCAGGATCAAGGCTGGCGGGTCTGCCCGGCAACTTCAGCTCTGCTATTTGCGGATGGTTGCGCGCGATAACGGCACCTTTGCGGATCACGGCCAGGCGGTTGGCGCGCAACCGGATGGCCTCAATCGGGGTGCGGGCCTGAAGCAGCACCATGTTGGCAGCACAGCCTTTGGTCAAACCATAACCCGCAAGCCCCATGATCTGCGCCGAATTTGTGGTCACAGCGTCAAAGCACCAGGTCATGTCGGCACGGCTGCTCAGCTGCCCCACATGCAGGCCCATCGACGCCACATCAAGCATGTCAGCACGGCCTAATGAGTACCAAGGGTCCATGACGCAATCAGAGCCAAAGCCAACGGTGATACCAGCATCGCGCAGCTCTGGCACCCGGGTCTGGCCACGGCGTTTCGGGTATGTGTCGTGACGCCCCTGCAGCATGATGTTGATCAGCGGATTGGGGATGGCGTGCACCTGCGCCTCGGCCATCAGCGGGATCAGTTTTGAGACGTAGTAATTGTCCATCGAATGCATCGAGCTAAGGTGCGATCCGGTGACACGGCCCTGTAGGCCTAACCGTCGTGTTTCATAGGCCAGTGTTTCGATATGGCGGCTATGCGGATCATCGCTTTCGTCGCAATGCATGTCGACCATCAGCCCGCGATCCGCCGCAATCTGGCACAACTTGCGCACCGAATCAGCGCCGTCCGCCATGGTCCGTTCAAAATGCGGGATGCCGCCAACGATATCGACGCCCATGTCCAACGCCCGGGTCAGGTTGGCCATCGCCGTGGGGTCGCGCAACACACCGTCCTGCGGAAAGGCGACCAATTGCAGATCAAGATAGGGTGCCACCTGCTGGCGCACGTCCAGCAACGCCTGCACCCCCGTCAGCGAATCGTCGCAGACATCCACGTGGCTGCGGATCGCGCCGATCCCCATGGACACCGCCAGATCGCAATAGCGCAGGGCGCGGGCGATGATGTCATCGACACTTTGGATTTGTTTGAGTTCTCCCCACAGCGCGATACCTTCGAGCAGCGTGCCCGACACGTTCATCCGCGGCGAACCAAGCGAAAGCGTCGCGTCCATATGGAAATGCGGATCGACAAAGGGCGGCGCGACGAGATAGCCGCCCGCGTCAATGATCTCGCTGGCCTCGGCGGTGATCCCAGCCTCAACAGCGACGATTTCACCGTTTTTGCAGGCGATATCAACGCCGGTTTGGCCATCCGGAAGGCTGGCATTTTTGAGGATAAGATCGAACATGGGCAATACCTTTTAGCGTTGGCCTTTGAACCAAGGGGTTAGCAAGGCACGCGGATAATCGGCGCCTCGGGCGGCGATGACAAGGGCCAGAATGGATAAGATATAGGGCGCCATCAGGAACACCTGACCGGGTACAAACGCGCCAACTTCGGTTTGTAGGCGGACCTGAAAGGCGTCAAATGCGCCAAACAACAGCGCGCCCAACAGCGCCTTTCCGGGTCGCCAGCTGGCGAAAATCACCAGAGCGATACAGACCCAGCCACGCCCGTTGACCATGCCGAAAAAGAAAGCGTCAAACGCCGACATAGTCAGAAATGCGCCGCCCAGCGCCATCAGCGCCGAGCCTGCCATGACCGCGCCAATGCGCAACCCGTAGACCGACAATCCTTGGGCATCAACGCTGTCGGGGTTGTCGCCAACGGCCTTGATGGCGACGCCAAGGGCGGTGTGGTTTAGCACGTACCAGACCAGCACGACCATGAATAATGCCAGCCATGTCATTGCGGTTTGTTGGAATAATACCGGGCCGACAAAGGGCAGGTCTGACAGGATTGGAATGTCCAGCGCCTGGAACGGCTCAATACGCGGCGGCGACGATACGTTGGGCAAGGCAGTGCGATAAATAAAATAGCTGACCGAGGTGGCAAATAGCGTCACGCCCAGCCCGGACACATGTTGCGACAACCCCAAAGGCACCGTCAGAATCGCGTGGATCAGACCAAAGAACGCCCCGACCAAGGCCGCTGCCAACAGCCCGCCCCAGAGGCCCGCGCCCAGCCAGACGGCCATCCAACCGGCCATGGCTCCAGCGGCGAAAATGCCTTCGATACCGAGGTTCAAAACGCCTGCTTTTTCACAGATCAACGCGCCAAGCACGCCAAATATCAGCGGTGTGGCAATGCGCAGGGACGCGGCCCAGAAGCTGTCGGTCAACAGGATTTGCAGGATGTCCATTATATCACCTCAACCTTGCTGCGCACGATGCGGAAACGGGCAAAAAAACCGCCGATCAGCACGCAAAGTAGCGACATCGACACCACCAGATCGGCCAGATATGATGACACGCCCATGGCGCGGCTCATGCTGTCAGCACCGACAAAAACGGATGCGATGAACAGCGCCGCAACCACCACGCCTGCGGGCGATAGCCCGGCCAGCATGGCCACAACGATGCCGGTATAGCCAAACCCCGGCGACAGATCAGCGGTCAAATATCCCTTGAGACCGGCAACTTCGCTGACCCCGGCCAGCCCCGCCAGACCACCGGAAATGATGGCCACGCTCATCAACGATCGGTTAACGCCAATGCCGGCATGGCGCGCGGCGGCAGCGTTTTCACCAACGGCCCGCAGGCGGAACCCCCAGACCGATCGCGCCAGCATAAACTGGGCTATGGCGGCAGCAACAAGCGCCATAATCAGCCCGGAATGAATGCGCATCCGGTCCATCAATTGTGGCAACATGCCTTGGTCAAGGATCGGAGCAGATTGCGGCCAACCCAGGCTCATCGGGTCTTTTAATGCGCCTTCAAGCATCATTTGCACAAAGATCAGAATGATGAAATTCAACAGCAACGTCGTCACCACCTCATCGGCACCAAAGCGGGTTTTGAGCAACGTCGGCACCGCCATTCCGGCAGCCCCAGCCGCCGCGCCAAACACAACAATCAGCGGGATCAGGATAAAGGCGGGCGCGTCCACTGCTCCGGCGCCGATGGCAACGGCGGCCATGGCGCCAAGGTACAGCTGGCCTTCGGCACCGATGTTCCACAGCTTGGCCCGGAACGCCAAAGCCGCGGCGAGGCCGGTGAAAATAAGCGGCGTGGCGCGGGTTAACATTTCAGAAAACGCGAATTTCGATCCAAACACGCCTTTGACCATTTCGGCGTAGGCCGTGGGGATGTTGGCCCCGGCAAATGCCAGTGGAATTGATGCGAGGGCCAGCGCCACAAAGGCCGACAGGATCGGTACTCCAAGGGTCAGCGCGCGGGGGGGCGCATTGCGCGCCTCGACCCGGATCATGCGTGTTCTCCTGCCATTATCAGTCCGATTTTTTCGCGGTCTCGGGTGGTGACTTCGGTCAATTGGCCGTCATGGATCACCATGATCCGGTCGGCCAAGCCCAGAATTTCGTCGAGATCCTCAGAGATGAGCAACACCCCTGCCCCGCGTTTGCGGGCCTCAAGCAATCGGCGCCCAACCTCAGCAGCGGCACCCATATCAAGACCACGGGTGGGTTGATTGGCCAGGATCAGCTGTGGGTTTTCATCAAATACCCGCGCCAAAATCAGTTTCTGGATATTCCCGCCCGACAACAGGCGTGCGGGCGCATCAATACCGGGGCCACGCACGTCATAGTCTTTGGTCAGACGCTTGGCATTGGCCTCAATCGCATCATTGTTCAGCAACCCGCGCGTCTGGACATCCGGCGCGTTCAGCCGTTCGATCACCATATTTTCGGCCACCGACATCGCGCCGACAATGCCGTCGTGGTGGCGGTCTTCGGGGATGCGGCCAACGCCTGCTTTGATCATGGTTAATGGGGTTGGCCAACTGATATCGCGGCCCTCTACAGATAGCGATCCGCTGTCCGCGCGCAGCACCCCTGACACCAGCCCGGCCAACGCCGACTGGCCATTACCGGACACACCAGCGATGCCCAGAATTTCATGGGCATGGACGTTAAAGTTGGCATTATTCAGGCTGTCGCGCATGGATTGGCCGCGCACATTGATGTCTTTTAGGGTCAACACCGGCGCACCGGCCACCATGGTTTCGCGTGGCGTCACCGGGGTATCGGCGCCGACCATCATGCGGGCAATAACCCGTTCATCGGCATCTTTGGTGGCAATTTCGCCGACCTTTTTGCCGTGACGCAGCACCGCAATCCGGGTGGAAAACGCCAGAACTTCGCGTAATTTATGCGAGATAAAGATCACCGCCAGCCCTTGATGGGTCAACGTGGCGATGTTTTCAAACAGGGTATCGGCCTCTTGCGGCGTCAACACGGCGGTGGGTTCGTCCAGCACCAAAATGCGCGCATCGCGATACAGCGCCTTGAGAATTTCGACGCGCTGGCGTTCGCCAACCGAGAGTTGGCCAACCGGAACATCAAGCGGCGCAACCAGCCCGCTTTGTTTCATAATCGCCTGCAATTTGGCCCGCGCGCCCGCACAATCCCGACGCCATGAGAACAGCGGCTCAGACCCCAGCACCACATTGTCAAAAGTTGTCAGGTTCAGTGCCAGCGTGAAATGTTGATGCACCATGCCGATGCCAGCGGCCAATGCCGCCTGCGGATGACCCAGTTGCAGCGGCACCATCGCGCCGTCGACCCGCACATCAATTGACCCACTATCCGGCATGTAATGGCCAAACAGCATGTTCATCAACGTGGTCTTGCCGGCACCATTTTCACCAAGCAGCGCCAGCACTTCGCCCTTGCCCAGATCAAGGTCAACCGCATCATTGGCGATCACCGATCCAAAGCGTTTGGACAGCGCGTTCAGAGACAGTATTTTATTATTTTCCATGGGGTTAGTGGGGCCGGTCACAACAACCGGCCCGATCCTGTTATTTGTCAGAGACAGGTGGCGCGTCGTTCACATTGACGCGGAACATGCCGTCTTTGATTGCTGTTGCGGTCTCGTTGACCTTGGCCAGAACCTCGGCAGACACCAGCGATTCATCCACCACGAGCGATCCGCCGCCATAGCCCATAAAGCTGTACTGACCGTAGTCAGCCGCCTCAAACGTGCCATCAGCAACCGCAGTGATAGCGCGGTCGATGGTTGGCTCCATGTGCCACAACGCAGAGGTCAGGATGGTGTTGGGATAGTCGGCCGATGTGTCGATGACATTGCCCACGGCTTTGACGCCACGCTCAACCGCTGCATCTGCAACGCCAAACCGTTCGGCGAACATGATGTCGGCCCCGGCGTCCATCATCGCAAAGGCGCTTTCTTTGGCGCGGGGCGGGTCATACCAGCTGTCGATAAAGGTCACCAAAAACCGTACGTCCGGGTTGATTGAACGGGCGCCGTCCATAAACGCATTCATCAGGCGGTTGACTTCGGGGATCGCATAACCGCCGACCATGCCGATAATATTGCTCTCGGTGGCCGCTCCGGCAACTATGCCCGACAGATAGCTAGGTTCGTGGATCCAGTTGTCAAAAACCGAGAAGTTCGGCGCAACCGGACCAAAGGACGAGCCCATCAAAAACGCGGTTTCCGGGTAATCCCCAGCGACCTTGCGGGCGGCGCGTTCAAGTCCGAACACTTCGCCGACGATCAGTTTATGGCCCTGTTCGGCATATTCACGCATGACGCGCTCATAGTCGGTGTTGGCAACGTTTTCCGAGAACACATATTCGATGTCACCCCGGTCTTTGGCCGCATTCAGCGCCTGGTGAATCCGGCTGATCCACTGTTGTTCCACAGGAAGCGTATAAATCGCCGCCACTTTTGTTGTCTCGGCAACGCTGGCCCCGGCCATGCCCAACAGCCCAAATGACGCCACACCGGCAATCACTGTTCTGCGCAAGACTTTGCTCGCAAAATTCATTCCTTGTCCCCCTCGGATCAATTTGTTGTGCTGCGAAAGAAGCATTTATTTACCAATCGGTCAATTATTTTGCGTCACGCACCGCCCGAAAACCGGGCCATTGCCCGATTCTTGTGCAGCGACGCGCGGTTTCCACGCGGCGTTGATTTAGCTGTCATCCGCCAAAAACGGCAACAGGCTTTCGGCAAAAGTTTCAATAAATTCAAGGGTTACCACCGAGGGGGTTTTGGCAATTGGCCGCAGGATCGACAATTTATGCACCACGTCTGGCTGAAACGGCCGCATGTCCAACCCCATATCGGCAAATTGCACCGCATCCAATTCGCTGACCACAGACACGCCAGTGCCCTGCGCCACCATCATGCAGGCGGCGGTGAACTGGCGGATTTCGATCCAGGATGGCAACACCAGCCCGCGATCCACAAAAACCTGATTCAGCTCAACGAAAAACGCACTGCCGCGCCGCGTGTGGATCAGCTTTTCGCCAACGATGTCTTCGGGCCAGATTTCGGATTTCGACGCAAAATGATGGTCTTTGGGAAAGATACAGACCGAACGCAGCCTGATATTCTGGCTTTCGGTTGCCGGGTGGCCAATGAACCCATCGGTAATGCCGCAATCATATTGCTCGCCGATGATCCACTCCAAAATACGCTCGGGGCGGTCCGGCTCAAGCGTCACAGTCACCGCCGGGCGGGTTGATAAAAACTGCATCAACACACCGGGCAGATGGCTGGTGGCAAACCCGGGCAAACAGGCAATACGCAGATGCCCCGCCGTGCGCGCCGTCAAATCGCGGCTGAGTTCTTCGATATGCTGCAAGCCGTCCAGAACCCGGGTCACTTCGCTTAGCAGATACCGCGCCTCTTGCGTTGGCACCAGTTGGCCGCCCTTCCGTTCAAACGGTTCAAAACCAACGGATTTACCAAAGCTGGATAACAGCCGACTAACTGCCGGTTGTGACACGTTCAGATGTTGAGCGGCGCGGGTCATGCTGCCCAATCGCGACACCGCCTGAAATGCCTCTAGCTGTCGTAATCGTAATGCCATTTTATGCGCCTATTGCCTTTTAATGAGACCCCAAAAGTGACCATTTATAACTTTGTGTTATGTTTTACGTCATAAAACTTTTAATTGCATTATTTTTTACGCCGTGTTCACTTGATGACGTTGGATCGAATCTGGACTATCAGAATCGCCACACGAATAATCTGCCTAGGAGGAAATCATGGCAATACGAACACTCGCGTGCGCATCGGCTGCGGCGTTGGCATTGATGTCGGCGTCAGCGCTGGCGCAAACGGAGATTCAATGGTGGCACGCCATGGGCGGCGCCAATGGCGAACGGGTCAACAAAATTGCCGAGGATTTCAACGCAACCCAATCTGATTACACATTGGTGCCGACCTACAAAGGCAACTATACCGAAACGATGACAGCCGCCGTTGCCGCATTCCGCGCCAAAGAGCAGCCCCATATCGTGCAGGTTTTTGAAGTTGGCACAGCCACGATGATGGCCGCCAAGGGTGCGGTGTACCCAATCGAACAGCTGATGAAAGACGCAGACGAGGCGTTTGACAAGAACGACTATTTGCCAGCGGTGATTTCATATTATCAGACACCAGAGGGCCAATTGCTGTCGATGCCATTCAACAGCTCGACCCCGGTTTTGTGGTACAACAAAGATGCGCTTGATGCGGCTGGTGCCGAGATTCCTGTGACATGGACCGACATGCGACGGGTGGCTTCAAAGCTGGTTGATAACGGCATGAAATGCGGTTTTTCGTTTGGCTGGCAGTCCTGGGTGATGGTCGAAAATTTCTCGGCGTGGCACAACATTCAGATGGGCACCGAGCAGAACGGGTTTGCCGGTTTTGACACCACATTTACCTTTAACAACGATGCCGTTGAGGCGCGTCTCGACGATATCGCGTCCATGGGCCAAGAAGGTTTGTTCCTCTATGGTGGACGTCGTGGCGATAGCCTGCCGCTGTTTACCAATGGCGAATGTGGCATGTGGATCAACTCGTCCGCCTACTACGGAGGCATCAAAGATCAGGTCAAGTTTAATTTCGGCCAGACCATGATGCCGCTGGACACCAGCGTTGCCGAGGCCCCACAAAACTCGATCATTGGTGGCGCAACATTGTGGGCTCTGACCGGGCATCCACAGGATGAGTACAAAGGTGTGGCCAAGTTCATGACCTACCTGTCCTCCCCCGAGGTTCAGGCCTGGTGGCATCAGGAAACCGGCTATGTTCCGATTACCACAGCCGCCTATGAGCTGTCCCAAAAGCAAGGGTTTTACAACGAAAACCCCGGCACCGACACAGCGATCAAACAGCTGAGTCTGAACACCCCAACGGCCAATTCCCGCGGCGTGCGGTTTGGTAACTTTGTTCAGATCCGCGACGTGATCAACGAAGAGATGGAGGCGCTTTGGGCTGGTGATAAGACTGCCAGTCAGGCGATGGATGCCGCGGTTGAACGTGGCGATGTTTTATTGCGCAAGTTTGAGCGCACAACCAAGTAATCCAGTACTCCCGAGCCCGGCCGTGCCCCAACATGGCCGGGTTCCCTTTGGCCGGAGACCCTGATGCTAAAACGCGTCCATTTCCCTACGTCGGTGCTGCCCTATCTGCTGGTCGCCCCGCAAATACTTGTCACCCTGATTTTTTTCATCTGGCCCGCCAGTCAGGCAATGTATCAGTCATTGCTGATTGAGGACGCCTTTGGCCTGTCCCGCGAATTTGTCTGGTTTGAGAACTTTCAGGTTCTCGCCGAGGACAGACATTATTACGCGACCTTCTGGCGCACGATCGTATTTTCCGCCTGCGTGGCGTTCATATCCATGTCGGTGGCGCTATTTCTGGCCGGGTTTGCCGACCGTGTGGTACGCGGCGCCATGACGTATCGCACCATGCTGATCTGGCCCTATGCGGTGGCGCCGGTGCTGGCCGGTGCGTTGTGGGTGTTCATGTTCAACCCGACGCTGGGCATCTTTCCCTATCTGCTGGAATTTGTCGGCTATGACTGGAATCACTACCTGAACGGGCGTCAGGCGATGTTACTGGTGATTCTCGCCGCCGCCTGGAAACAGGTCGCTTACAACTTTCTGTTCTACCTTGCGGCCATGCAATCGATCCCAAAATCGGTGATCGAAGCCGCCGCCATCGACGGCGCAGGCCCGATCATGAGATTCCGCAGTATCGTGTTGCCACTGGTATCGCCGACAACGTTTTTCCTGTTGGTTATCAATGCGGTCTATGCGTTTTTTGACACCTTCGGCATCATCCATGCGGTGACCCAGGGTGGCCCGGCCGGGTCAACAACTATCCTTGTTTACAAAGTTTTCAACGACGGTTTTGTCGGGTTGGACCTTGGCGGATCAGCGGCACAATCGGTGATATTGATGGCGTTGGTCATCGGCATGACGGTGATCCAATTCCGTTATGTTGAGAAAAAGGTAGATTACTGATGGTCGAAAACCGCCCCTATCTGACGGTGATTTCTCACCTGATCCTGATTGTCGGCGTGGCGCTGATTGCCCTGCCGATCTGGATCACATTTGTCGCCGCCACCCATGATGAGGCCCGCATGTTGCAGGCCCCGATCCCGATGCTGCCTGGTGGTCATTTCTGGGACAACTTCAAACAAACGCTGTTTGGCTCGGGCCTGAAAGGCACCGAAATCGCCCCCGTCTGGCGCATGTTGTTAAACTCCTTGGCGATGGCGCTGATGATCGCGTTTGGCAAAATCAGTATCTCGCTGATTTCCGCCTTTGCCATCGTCTATTTCAAATTCCCATTCCGCATGGGGTTCTTTTGGATGATCTTTATCACCCTGATGTTGCCAGTTGAGGTCCGCATCATGCCGACCTTTCAGGTGGTCGCCAGCCTTGGCATGCTCAACAGCTATTGGGGGCTATCGATCCCGCTGATCGCCTCGGCCACCGCGACGTTTATGTTCCGGCAGGTGTTCCTGACCATCCCTGACGAAATGCTGGAGAGCGCCCGTATTGATGGTGCCAGCCCGATGCGGTTTTTCTGGGACATCCTGATCCCGCTGTCGCGCACCAATATTGCGGCGCTGTTTGTGATCCTGTTCATCTACGGCTGGAACCAATATCTGTGGCCGCTGCTGATCACCACCGACACCGATATGACCACAATTGTAATGAGTATCAAACAGATGCTCGAGGCGGCCGAGCAATCGCCGCAGTGGAATATCATCATGATGACAGCCCTGTTGGCGATGATCCCGCCAATCTTTGTAGTCATCTCAATGCAAAAGCTCTTTGTGCAAGGGCTGACTGAAACTGACAAATAGGACCGCCCGGAATGGCTACGATAAAACTTGACCAACTGACCAAATCTTACGGCGATGACGTGGTGCTTCACCATATTTCCGGTGACATCAATGACGGCGAATTCATCGTCATCGTTGGGCCGTCAGGGTGCGGTAAATCCACCTTACTGCGCATGGTTGCCGGGCTTGAAACCGTCACCACCGGCGAGGTTTCGATCAGCGGTAAGATCGTCAACGACGTTGAGCCGGCAGACCGCGACATCGCCATGGTGTTCCAGAATTACGCGCTTTACCCACATATGAACGTACGCGAAAACATGGCCTATGGGCTGAAAATCCGCAAAATTCCCAAGGATGAAATCACCCGCCGCGTGCAAGAGGCGGCTGATATCCTTGAAATTGGCGACTTTCTGGAACGCAAACCCCGGCAATTGTCCGGTGGTCAGCGTCAGCGCGTCGCCATGGGCCGTGCCATTGTCCGCGATCCACAGGTGTTTTTGTTTGACGAACCGCTGTCCAATCTGGATGCAAAACTGCGCGTGCAGATGCGCCTCGAAATCCGCAAATTGCAGAAACGGCTCGGCGTCACAGCGATCTATGTCACCCATGACCAGGTCGAGGCCATGACCCTGGGCGACCGGTTAATGGTGCTAAACGCCGGTTATGTTGAACAGTTTGACACCCCCATCGCGCTATATGAACGCCCCGCCTCAATCTTTGTCGCCGGGTTTATCGGCAGCCCTTCGATGAACTTTCTGACCGCCACCGGTGGCAACGGGCTGGTGACACTGGACAATGGCACCGCACTGGCAACCGGCATCGACAGTACAGGGCCAGTGATTGCCGGCATCCGTCCAGAGCACCTGATTGCCAATCCGGATGGGGTGTTGCCGGTGCGCGTCGAGATGCTTGAACAGCTAGGGGCCAACACGCTGGTGCACGGGGTTTTGGATGGCACCGACATTCCGATTGTGGTCAGTGTCACCGGTATTCAGACCTTTCCAATCAATGATATTGTGCGGTTTTCCCCGGCGCCCGACGCGCTCCACCTGTTTGACGCCAAAACCGAAAAGCGGCTGTCCTGATGCGCCACTCACCCCTGCCAAAACAGATGCAAGGCGCGCCCGGCATTGTCCGACTGCATGGCCATCGCGGCGCCCGTGGGGTGCTGCCGGAAAACTCACTGATCGGATTTCGCAACACCTTTGAGATCGGCGTGCAGGTCGTTGAGCTCGACATCATGATCACCGCCGACGGCGTTCCGGTCCTGACTCACAACCCACGTTTGATGGCCGCCGCGACGCGTGGACCTGACGGCAAATGGTTGGAAAAAGACAGTAAACCGATCGTCCAGATGCACCACGACGAGGTGCAAAAATACGACGTTGGCGGGCTGCGCGATGGCACCGATTACGCCGCGCGCTATCCGGATCAGGCGTTTATGTCTGGCGTCAAAATCCCCGATCTGGCGCAATTGGTGGACATGGTACAAGAGCCCGAATTCGCCGATATCTGGCTGAATATCGAAATCAAAAGCAACCCGGACCAGCCAAATGACGCGCCGCCCCTGCCGCAACTTGTGGCCCCGGTTTTAGCAGTGATTGATGCTGCGGGTATTGCCGACCGGGTGTTGCTGCAATCATTTGACTGGCGCGTTTTGGCCGAGGTCAACCGGCAGGCACCGCAGATCCCGCGCTCGTATCTGACCTATGCCACCCGCACCCATCCGACGATGGCCGTGAACATGACCGAAGGCTCGCCCTGGATGGCGGGGGCGTCGCTCGCTGCGCATAACGGCTCAATCCCGCAGATTGTGGCGGGTCTTGGCGGTGCGGTCTGGTCACCATATTTTCAAGATATAACACCGGAGTCTTTGGCTGAGGCGCAGGCGTTTGGCCTTGTTGTGAATGTCTGGACGGTGAATGAACCCGCCGACCTGAACCGGATGATTGATCTGGGGGTCGACGGCATCATCACCGACTATCCGGCCCGGGCACAGCGGTGTTTACTGGCCAAAGGCCTAAGCTGGCGCGAGGACATTACGCCCGCATAATTTTCCTATCAGGATCGCCAAATCCAGTACGCCAACAGCGGAAACCCGACCAGTTCAAACAACATCGACCCAATGATATCGGCGCCAGACAGCACGTCCATATTTATCGCAGAAAACCGAAACAACCCCGCCCCCGCGATCACCAGACACAACGCCACGAGGGTGCCCCGCATCTGCGCGCGCGCAAAACCACCCAACACAAACAGCACGCCGACCCCAAACCACACACCGCCGACAAAGCGGATATGGTTGTCCTGCACCTGAAACACCGCCGGGTCGGTGACCGTGATAAAGTCACGCGACACTTGCCAGCCAAGCGTTTGCATACCGCCCAGCCCGATGTTCAGACCCAAAAAGGTAATCGCGGCTCCGATCAACACAAGCACAATATTCAACATTTTGGTGGCAATCATATCCGACTCTCCTGTTATTTAGTACGCGTGCCATACATCAGAACCCTTGACCAACACAAGGAATTAGTTATAACGCGTATAATTAATTATCGGAGCCCCCATGCCCAAGCCATCCGGCCGCCCGCCCCGCAGCAGTGCAGACATCCACGCGATGCAGTCCAAAATCGCCAATCATGCCCTGCGCCTGTTCCGGGATGAAGGGTATGAATCGGTATCAATCCGCCGCCTCGCCAAAGAGGCAGGATGTGCGCCAATGACGATTTACGCGCATTTTGACGGCAAGGTCGACATTTTGCGGTATCTGTGGGCCGACGTGTTTACCACGTTATTTGCTGACATCCGGGTGGCACTAAAGCCCATCCAAGACGCCAAAGACCGGCTGCACTGTGCAGCCGGAATGTTCACCGATTATTGGTTAAAACACCCGGATCATTTCCGGCTGGTGTTCATGTCCAACGCCATTACCCGCACGGACGTCAGCAGTTTTGTGCAAGACGACCACACATTGGCGCATTTCCGGTTTTTCCACGATCTGGTCCGTGCCGTAGTGCCCGATGAGGAGGCCGCCAAACCGCAAACCGACGCGTTGATTGCCGGGCTGATTGGCGTCGCCCTCTGTGCCAAAACCATCCGCGACTATCCCTGGACGGACGCGCGCGACATGGCCCAAATGCTAGTGGATCGCCTAGCCCGCTAGCCCGGCGTCAATCAACGTTCTGGCGGCGATTTTCGCGTCCTGTGCCGGGTTTTCGCTGTGCCCCATGACGGCCATAATAATGGCGCCCTCTTTCAAAATCATTAACTGACGCGCCAGCGCATCCGGGTCAGTTGCCCCCGTCGCCTCGGCGATCTTGATGAAATGTTCGGTCAACAGCCGCTTATGTTCTGCCGATTGCACATGGATCGGATGGGCTGTGTCCTGAAATTCGGCACTGGCCTTGATGAACATGCAACCGCTGAATTCCGGCAACGCAAACCATTCCTCAAGAGCGTCATAAACCGCCAACAACTGGCCCTTTGGCGTATCGGCCAAGGCCTCAACCCGGCGATATAGCCAGTTGCGAAAGTTTTCATCCCGCAGGCGCAATGTCGCCAGAATGATTTCTTCCTTGGTGCGGAAATGTTTGTACATGGATGTCTTGGACACACCGGTTTCGGTAACCAGCTTGTCCATACCAGTTGCGTGAAACCCGTTTGTGTAAAACACCACCAAAGCTTTGCGTACCAGTTCGTCCCGTTTGTTAGGGCGCATGATTCGAACCTTCACATGATTATCTTGTACTGATCAGTACATATTGAGTGAGCCACCCACAATCAATGTAGAATTATTTAGTCATATATATCAGACACTTAAACAGTAAAATATTTTTCACCATCGCTTTCTTGCGGGTGGCTAGTTGACATATCTTACCGATCGGTACAGTTATGTTGTACAGTTAACCGATCAGTACACCACGACCCAACAAGCCATTGGAGCTCATTATGAAACGCGCATTTCCATCCTTTCCCATTGCAATCTCACCCCTCATTCTGGCCGTGGCCATTGGTGCGGCTGGCATGGTTAAGGCCAACGACGGCCTGCCGCATCCCGGATTTGAGATCACACTCGGCAACACCGCCCTACTGGTCACCGACCCGCAAAACGATTTCCTTAGCCCGGATGGCGTTGCCTGGGGCGTGGTTGGCGCAAATGTGGTTGAAAACGGCACTGTCGAGCATATCGAGGCCCTGTTTGCCACCGCCAAGCAAACCGGCGTGCCGGTATTTGTTTCGCCTCACTATTACTATCCGCATGATCACGGCTGGCGGTTCGAAGGCGCGCTTGAAAAACTGATGCACACTATCGGCATGTTTGACCGGCCCGACCAACTGTCCAGCGATGGGTTTGAGGGCTCAGGCGCAGATTGGCTGCCACTCTACAAACGCTACATCAACGACGGCGAGACAGTCGTGACCAGCCCGCACAAGGTGTTTGGCCCAGAAACCAACGATCTGGTGCTGCAACTGCGCAAACGGGGCATCGACAAGGTCATCATCGCCGGAATGTCGGCCAATCTGTGCACAGAATCCCATATGCGCGAACTACAGGAACAGGGCTTTGAAGTGATGGTCGTCACCGACGCCACTGCCGCCGCGCAATTGCCCGGGTTGGATGGATACGCTGCTGCGATGACCAATTTCCGCATGATCGCCAGCCACGTTGCGGACACCGAGACCACCGTCACGGCGATGCTGGCTGCCGCCAACTAAACCAAACCTCATGCCTGAAATCCCCCAAAAGGTGACCTAAAATGTCTTATTTTATTACAAAAAATGCCCATTGGCTGCTCCGCGCAGCCCTTGCCGGGGTCTTTATTTTCCACGGCATCCTGAAACTAACCAACCTGTCGATGTTCGCCGAGATGCTGCCAATTTCCTACAGCCTAACCGTGCTGGTCGCGCTGGCCGAATTTGGCGGCGGCGTGCTGATCCTGATTGGTGGTTTACGCCAAACCCGCGAATTTGATCTGATCACCCGGGTGGGTGCAGCGCTGAATATCCCGGTCATGTTTGGCGCCATCTGGATGGTGCATTGGGGCCGTTGGAATATGGTCCCGAGCGACACCCACCCCATGGGCGGCATGCAGTTTCAGGTCACTTTGCTTGCAATCATGTTCTTCTTTGTCCTCGTCGGAAATGGCGCTCGCAAAGACAGTTAATCCCGTAACAAACCTCGCTCTGGTCAGGCTTCCTCTCTGCTGGCCAGGGCGTCCAACGTAAGGACCACGCCCATGCAACGCGCCCCCTTGCCACCCTTTGACGACACAACCGCCCGGCAAAAAATCCGCATGGCCGAAAACGCCTGGAACAGCCGCAACCCCGATACCGTGACGCCCGCCTATACCGACAACAGCATCTGGCGAAACCGCGACCGGTTCATCACTGGGCACGCCGAAATCCACGCGTTTTTGACCGCCAAATGGCAGCGTGAAAACGACTATCGCCTGATCAAAGAACTGTGGGCGCATGCCTGCAACCGTATCGCCGTGCGCTTTGCCTATGAATGGCAAAATTCTGCCGGTGACTGGTTCCGGTCCTTTGGCAACGAGAACTGGGAATTTGCCGCCGATGGTCGCATGCAACGCCGTCTGGCCAGCATCAACGACCTGCCCATCGCCGCCTTAGATCGCCTGTTCCATTGGGAGCCAGGACCTCGCCCCGATGATCACCCCGGCCTAAGTGACCTTGGCCTTTGACCCCACATTCAGGAAATATTTCATGCCTTTAGCCTTTGCAGACATCGCCTTTACCGCCGCCGTGCGCACCGAACAAATGCGCAAGGGATCGGGCCAAGGTTACGCCAAATTCCTGTCAGATGAGCGTCAGGGCGGCGACCGTCTTGGCCCGGACGAGGCCGCGTTTTTAGTCGCCAGCGATGGGTTGTTTCAGGCAAGCGTGTCGGAGACCGGCTGGCCCTATGTGCAGTTTCGCGGTGGCCCTGTTGGGTTTGTGCATGTGCTGGATGCGCACACCATTGCCTATGCGGATTATCGCGGCAATCGCCAATATATCAGCGCCGGCAATCTGGCAAAATCGCCCCGCGTGTCGCTTATCGCGGTGGATTACCCCAACCGTCGTCGCCTTAAGATTTGGGGCGAGGCCGAGTTGATTGGTCCCAACAATGACCCAGAGCTTTTGGCCCGCGTCAGCGATGGCCGCCACAGGATAGAACGCATCGTTAAAATCCACGTTTCTGCCATCGACTGGAACTGCCCACAGCATATCCCGCAGCGGTTCACGCTGGCGGAGTTAGAGCCAGAATTGTCGGTTTTGCGCGACAAGATCGAAGAACTAACCACCGAAAACGCCGCGCTGAAACGCGCCCAATAATCACCCCGACCAAAGGACCTAAACCATGACACCCAACTTACTTGCCACCGCAGCGCTTGCCGTGCTTATACCCCTCGGCGCGGCTGCCGACACCAACCCTGTGCAGTTCAAATCTGCCGAAATCGACGGGTTGAACATTGCCTACCGCGAAGCTGGTGACCCTGAAAACCCAACGATCCTGCTGTTGCACGGCTTTCCAACGTCGTCACATATGTTCCGCAATCTGATCCCGGAATTGGCCGATGATTTCCACGTTATTGCCCCGGATTACCCCGGTTTTGGTGCCTCGGACATGCCGGATGCGTCCGAATATGAGTATTCATTCGCCAATAACGCCGAAATCATCACCGAATTGCTCGACGTCAAAGGCGTCGATAAATACGCGGTCTATTTGATGGATTATGGCGCCCCGGTTGGCTTTCGCATGTTCGCCAATGATCCCGAGCGGGTCAGCGCCTTTGTCATCCAAAACGGCAATGCCTACAAAGAAGGCCTGCGCGAATTCTGGGACCCGATCAAGGCCTATTGGGGCGATCCATCTGACGTGAACGGCGACGCTTTGCGTGGTTTTCTGACACTGGACGCCACCAAATGGCAGTTCACCCACGGTGTGCAGGACACGGCCACCATCAACGCCGATAACTTCTGGCATGTGCAATATCTGCTGGACCGTCCGGGCAACCAAGAGGTGCAGTTGGAAATGTTTCTCGATTACGGCAACAATGTTGGCGAATATCCGAAATGGCAGGCGCTGTTCCGCGAATACCAACCACCTGCGTTGCTAATGTGGGGCGGTAATGATGTGATTTTCCCCGAGGATGGCGCGCATCCTTACAAGAAAGACCTGAACAATCTGGAGTTCCACATCCTGAACACCGGTCACTTTGCGCTTGAGGAATACGGCGATGAGATTGCCGCAGAGATGAAAGTCTTCCTAGGACAGCTCCCCAACTAACCCAATTCCAATTTCCCTAAATATCCCCGCCGGAGGCAAAAAAACGGCGGGCCATTTGGCCCGCCATAAACCGTATCAGATCACGTCGCGATACAGTTGGCTCAGGTTCTCAACAGTAAGCTCAATCGGATTGCCACCACAGCTCGGATCACGAATTGCCATTTCGGCCATCACGTCAATCTGGTCGGCCTCAACCCCCATCTCACGTAGCTTGCGTGGAATGCCCAGACTGTCGTTAAGATCCTGCACATAGGCGCGGAACCCGTCAAAGCCGCCTGCAATTCCCAGATACCCGGCCACTTGGTCAAAACGATCTGCGATCACAGAGGCGTTAAACTCCAGCACCGTGGGCATAAACACCGCATTTGTTGTGCCGTGATGGGTGTTGAAAACCGCCCCAACCGGATGGCTAAGCGCATGGATCGCGCCCAGCCCCTTTTGGAACCCCGTCGCCCCCATTGTTGCCGCACTCATCATATGCGCCCGCGCTTCAAGGTCGTTTGGGTTGGCATAGGCGCGTGGCAAATACTCTTTGACCAACCGCATACCTTCCAGCGCAATACCCTGACTCATCGGGTGATAATGCGGGCTGCTATAGGCCTCAACACAATGGGCGAATGCATCCAACCCGGTGCCCGCCGTGATGAATTTCGGCATGCCAACCGTCAACTCCGGGTCACAAATCACCACCGCAGGCAACACTTTGGGATGGAAAATGATCTTTTTCTCATGGGTGACGCTGTTGGTAATCACCGACGCGCGTCCAACCTCAGAGCCGGTCCCGGCCGTGGTCGGAACCGCCACAATCGGCGCGATGTCGTCAGAATTGGCGCGGGTCCACCAATCGTCAACGTCTTCAAAATCCCATACAGGACGGGTTTGCGCCGACATAAACGCCACCATCTTGCCCAGATCAAGACCCGAGCCACCGCCAAACGCGATCACCCCGTCATGGTCGCCCGCCTTGAACGCAGCAACGCCGGCATCCAGGTTTTTCTCGTTCGGGTTTGGATCAACCTCTGCGAAAATGGCACGCCCTAAACCAGCGGCCTCCATGATGTCCAAGGTCGCCTGGGTGATCGGCAGATCGGCGAGACCCTTGTCTGTCACCAGCAACGGGTTTTTCATCCCTGCCGCCGCGCAGGCCGCAGGCAATTCCGCAATCCGGCCTGCGCCGAATTTTATTGTGGTCGGATAGGACCAGTTTCCAACGAGGTTCATGTCGTTACTTTCTTAAGGTGATAGGATTTTGGACGGGTCAGGTTGTGATAGCCAATCACCGACAGGCCGCCGCCCCGCCCGGTGTCTTTGCAGCCGGTCCAACACAGGCCCGGATCAAGGTAATCGGCGCGGTTCATAAACACCGTGCCAGTTTCGATTTGATCGCCAACGACCTGAGCGCGATCAATATCAGCGGTCCACAGCGATGCGGTGAGGCCAAAATTGCTGTCGTTCATTAGTGCAATCGCCTGCTCATCTGACGACACTTTCATGATGCCCACAACCGGACCAAAGCTTTCGTCCCGCATCACCCGCATCTCGTGGCTGACATCGGTGAGGATTTGCGGCGTCAGGTATGCGCCACCGTCATCCGCCGCCATTTTGGTGATATGGGCGGTGGCGCCAGCGGCAACAGCCTCGTCAATCTGGTCGCGCACCTCTTGGGCAAACCGCACGCTGGCCATCGGGCCAATCGTTGTGTCGGCATCCAGCGGATTGCCCAGTGTATAGCCGTTTACGATGGCAATCGCCTTGGCCAGAAACGCATCATACAACGACTCGTGCACGTAAATCCGTTCAATGCCGCAACAGCATTGCCCCGAATTAAACATCGCCCCGTCAATCAGCGTATCAACAGCTGCATTCAGATCGGCGTCGTCCATAACGTAACCCGGATCTTTGCCGCCAAGTTCGGTGCTAACGGCGGTGAATGTGCCCGCTGCTGCGCGCTCCATCGCCTTACCACCGCCAACCGAGCCGGTGAAATTGACAAAGTTAAACGCTTTGGCCGCGATCAATTCAGACGTGGTGTCATGGTCCAGAAACGCGTTCTGAAACACGTGCTCTGGCACCCCAGCCGCGTGGAACGCCGCCGCCATCCGTTCGCCAACAAGCAAGGTTTGCGTTGCATGTTTCAACACCACGGAATTGCCCGCAATCAACGCCGGGGCCACGGTATTGATCGCCGTCATATAGGGGTAATTCCAAGGCGCCACGACCAGTACAACACCGTGTGGTAAGCGTTTGATATAACGCTTAAATGTGGCGTCCTCACTGACCTCAATATCAGCCAAAGACTCAACCGCAATTGATGCCATATGGCCGGATCGTTCCTCAAAGCCGCCAAATTCACCGCCATAACGCACCGGGCGGCCCATCATATGCGCCAGTTCCGGCACGATTTCGTCGTTCATCGCGCCAACGGCAGCAACGCCCGCCATCACCAGATCAATGCGCTCTTGCAAAGGCCGCGCAGCCCAATCGGATTGTGCAGCGCGAGCACGGTCGCAAAGCGCACGGGCCTCATCGCCGGTTAAAACCGGTCGTTCAGCATAGAGTGATCCGTCGATCGGCGAGATACATTTCAGGGTTTTTGTCATGTGATTTCCATCATTCGTCTGTGTTCTGTTGGGCCCGCTCAAAGCTAGGCCCTCTCAAAGCCGCGGGCGATTTCCCAATCGGTGACGACTTTGTCAAATTCCTCGATCTCCCATTCGGCAGCGCGGGCATAATGATCAACCACATCGTCGCCCATCGCGGCGCGCAACATGGTTGAGCCTTTCAATGTTTCCATCGAATCGCGCAAAGTATCGGGGATTTTGCCAGTGTTGCCAGCATAGGCATCGCCCACGGTCGGCGGATCGAGTTCCAGCGCGTCCTCGATGCCTTTGATCCCGGCGGCGATCTGTGCGGCCATCGCCAGATAAGGGTTCAAATCCGAACCACCAACCCGACATTCCACCCGAACGGCTTTGGAGCCAGCGCCACACAGGCGGAACCCGGCAGTGCGATTATCGACCGACCAGATGGTGCGGGTTGGGGCAAAACTGCCCTTTTGGAAACGTTTGTAGCTGTTGATGTAGGGAGCGAGGAAATACATATAATCCGGCGCGTATTTCAACAAACCAGCCATATAATGTTTCATCAGTTGCGACATGCCCAACGTGTCATCAGCGTCGTAGAACGCCGGTTTTCCGTCTTTCCATAGCGACTGATGCACATGGCTGGACGATCCAACGCGGTCTTTGTGCCACTTGGGTAGGAACGTGACGGCGTGGCCCTGTTGCCAGGCAATTTCCTTGATCGCGTGTTTGGCAATGGTGTGGAAATCGGCGGTGTTCAGGGCGGCATCATATTTGATGTTGAGTTCTTCCTGCCCGGCCTCGGCCTCGCCTTTGGTGTTCTCAATCGGCAGACCCGCAGCATAGAGGTGATTACGGATCGGCCGCATCACGTGCTCTTCTTTGGTGGTCTGCAAGATGTGGTAGTCTTCATTGTAGCTGCTGATCGGGGTCAGATCGCGAAAGCCACCTTTGCGGATATCATCGACGCTTTTCTCAAACAGGAAAAATTCCAGCTCCGTCGCCATCATCGGGTCAAACCCCATGTCAGTCAGCCGGGCGATCTGTTTCTTCAGGATGGCGCGCGGCGAATGCGGCACATCCTTGTGGGTATTATGATCCAGCACATCGCACAGCACCATGGCGGTGCCTTCCAGCCAGGGAATCAGGCGCAGAGTGGTCAGGTCAGGCTTCATCACATAGTCGCCATAGCCGGTTTCCCAACTGGTGCTCGCGTAGCCATCGGGTGTGGCCATTTCCAGATCGGTGGCCAGCAGATAGTTACAGCAATGGGTCTCTTCCCAAGCGCTGTTGATGAAATGTGCAGCATGAAAACGCTTGCCCATCAGACGGCCCTGCATGTCCACAAGACAGGCCAGTACAGTGTCGAGACGACCATCGGCAACTTGTGATTTCAGCGTTTCGAATGAAAGATTGCCAGACATTGGCGAACTCCTGTGACGGGGATTATGTTGGTGTAGGGTGGGTGAAAACCCACGCTTGAC
>JBLHMP010000031.1:0-42539 GCA_047623555.1 Granulosicoccus sp. | reverse complement strand
GCGGCACCCGCATTGGCGACTGCCTGCATACGTTCAATCGCGACTGGTCGCGCCGGGTCATGGGACAGGGCGCGGTGGTGTTGTTGATCACCGACGGTCTGGACCGCGACGACCCGAATGAGCTCGCCCATGAAATGCAACGCCTGCACCTGTCTGCCCGTCGGCTGATCTGGCTCAATCCGCTGCTGCGCTGGGAAGGGTTCGCGCCCAAAGCCCGCGGCATCGCCGCCATGCTGCCCCACGTCGATAGCTTTCGCGCCGGGCATTCGGTGGCGTCGCTCGAAGAACTGGCAAAGGTCATCTCACGCCCCGATGATGTCGGTGAAAAGGCGCGGCTGTTGGCCAGCCTGACCAAATAACCCGACTTTGATCTAAATCATTCGGTTTTTGGAATGTTTATTGCATTCTGTTCTTAGAATGTGATTCTGAGAAAGGAAATCCTATGTCCCTCAACTGGAAAACCGGAGGCCTGCTGCTTGGCTTGGTGTTCTTTGCCGCCGTGCTGTTGGTCAAACCCATTGGCGTCTCAACCCAGTTTGTCATCCTTGATGGTATCATCGCCGACACGGTGGTGACCGATCTGGTTACGCAAACCGACGACGGCTATGCCTCAACCAACGCTTACCTGAACAAATCCAGCGGCAAATACGCCAAAGCTGTATCAAACCCGCTAAACTATAGCTTTGTCTTTGTGCTGGCCATGGCCTTGGGCGGTCTAATCTCTGTGCGGTTGCGCGGCGGCCTAAATGCCGACGACCGCAAAATCCCGGCCCTGTGGCGCGCCAATTTCGGCGACAACCCAATGTTGCGTTATGGCGCGGCGTTTCTGGGTGGCTTTGTGGTGCTGTACGGTGCGCGACTGGCGGGGGGCTGCACATCCGGGCACATGATGTCGGGCATGATGCAAACCGCCATGTCGGGCTATCTGTTCACCGCAGGCGCCTTTGCCGCCGCTATCCCGGTATCGCTGATTATGTTCAAAAAGGAGGCCAAGATATGACGGCTCTCATCCTCGCAATTGTCATAGGCGCCGCATTTGGCGCTGTTCTGGACCGTGTTGGCGCCTCAAACCCATCCAAAATCGGTGCCATGCTGAACCTAAGCGATCTTAATCTGGCCAAAACCATCCTGCTGGCCATTGGCTTTGGTTCGGTGCTGATGTTTGGCGGCCAAATGCTGGGTCTGGTGGATGTTGGCCATATGTCGGTCAAGGCCGCCTATGCCGGCGTCTTTATCGGTGGTCTGATGTTGGGCGCTGGCTGGGCATTTTCCGGCTATTGCCCCGGTACCGGCATTGTGGCCGCGGCCTCAGGGCGCAAAGATGCGCTGTTCTTTATTGCTGGCGGGCTGGTCGGGGCTGCGGCCTATATGGTGACCTATCCAATGTGGAAAGAGTCGGGCCTGTTGTCGTCTATCATGGGCGGTAAGGTGACGTTGGCCACGGTCCCCGGTGCCAAATATGACGGCTTGCTGGCCTTGCCGGGCGACGTTGTTGGCTTGGTTCTTGGGTTGGCCTTTATGGCGTTTGCCTTTGCCTTGCCCGAACGGTTGGTCGGCAAACAGGGGGGCATCGCACATCCAGCGGAATAATCGCCCTCAGGGGCCGCGTAGGGTGGGTGAAAACCCACGCGGCCTTTGGTTTCAGTGCATCATGCCACCTTTGGCCATTGCCAGATGGTGCGCCCGGTGATGATCACCAGTGGCCATCAGACCAAAGAACCCAAGCGCGCGGATCTGTGTTTCGCCTGCATTTGATGTCACGGTCCAGATCAACCTATCACCATCCTGCACCACAGCACTGTCCCAACCGGATTGCGCCTGTACAAACGGCGCATGGGCCGGAACCATACGGGATGCGGCATCATTGCCGGGGGCGCCAAGATCAAGCAGCATTTCCAGCCCGCCGGGGATGTCGCACACCACAACCACGCTGCCGCTGACCAAACCGTCCATATCCACAAGGTGATCGCGCAAACTGGCGATATCCACCTGTGACCAATCCGTAGATGGATCTGCCCCCAACAAAATTACAATCTCGGATATCGCAGCAAACGCGCCTTGGCCGGGTTCTGTCGGCAGAACCACATCTGTTTCAGACATCTGCATGTCAGCGTGGGTCATGCCCTCAACATGGCTATGATTGCTTGATTGTGCAGAGACCGGCGCAGCAAGCAGCCCGGCGACCACCGCGAGTGAGGTAATTTTGGTCAACATCTGATTTCCTATATGTCAAAGTCGCCTTTCTGCTATAGCAGGGCATGACGTTCCAATATGATTGAGATCATAATGCTGCCTGCGCCATTTCACGATTTCCCGGCTCAGACAGCTATTCAACTCACCAAGGGCAGCTCTGCCTTTCGTCAGGATGATAGGGCGCTTGGTCTCTATTACGTGGCGCGCGGCAGTGTCGCGCTGGTGCGTCATTCCGAGGCTGGGCACCAGATCGTCGTGCACCGGGCGCAAATGGGCGAAACACTGGCCGAGGCCTGCCTGTTCTCGCCGTGTTATCATTGTGATTGCCTGGCGTTGCAGGACAGTGCTCTGGTGCGTCTGGATAAGGACGCGATCCTGCAGCGGGTTAAAGAGGATGCAGATTTTGCGCTGGCGCTGTTGCAACGCTTTGCCGGGCAGGTGCAGGGCTATCGTCGCCAGTTGGAAATTCTCGCCATTAGGGGCGCGCAGGATCGGGTGCTGGCGGCATTGGCGAATTTTGGTCAACAGGGCAGCGTCATGAGTTTCGCCGCAACCATCGGGCTGACCCATGAAAGCACCTATCGGGCGCTGTCTGTTTTGGTCAAACGTGGGCTGGTCAGGCGGATAGGGCGTGGCAGATACCAGTTGATTATGGCGCAATAACACCTTGAAAATTCACGGTGTGGCGGGCGCGCCAGTGAATGTAGCACTTGAACGTAGCACTTTGGGGCAGACAGGCCGTGCGCCCTGAACCATAGTGCAAAGCGGGAGAATACGATATGGACCGATTTGATAACATACCCGAGACAGCTTTGGCCTGGCACCAATCCGGTGTCGGCGCCGTTCTGGCAACCGTGGTGGAAACCTGGGGCAGCGCACCGCGCCGTGTTGGCGCGCAATTGGCCATTAGCGGGCAGGGCCAAATCAGCGGCTCGGTCTCTGGTGGTTGCGTTGAGGGCGCGGTGATCGTCGAGGCGATGGAGGCGCTAGAAGACGGCAGCCAACGGCTGTTGGAATTTGGCGTTAGCGACGAAGACGCCTTTGCCGTCGGGTTGGCCTGTGGTGGCACCATCCGGGTGCTGATCGAGCCGGTGGGCACGGTGATGCCAGAGGATATATTGGTTGAGCTGGTGGCCGCACGCACAGCGCGGACCGCTTTGGTCTATGAAGTTAACCTTGAGTTGGGCGTGCGCCGGTTGCTGCATCATGGTCATGCCGACCGGATGCGCATGGACCGTTCTGGCTTTGAAGATGACGGCGTAGTTTTTGTTGCGGTGCATAATCCACCTTTGCGGTTGATCGTGGTGGGGGCGGTGCATATCGCGCAGGCTTTGGTGCCGATGGCGCGGGTTGCTGGCTATGATCCGGTGCTGATTGATCCACGCGATGCCTTTGGTTCAGCCGAACGGTTTCCGGGCGAGACCATCGTGCAGGATTGGCCCGACGAGGCGGTTGCCGCCCTTGGGCTGGATGCGCGCACGGCGCTGGTGTTGCTGAGCCATGATCCGAAACTGGATGATCCGGCGCTGATGGCAGCGCTGAACAGCGATGTGTTTTATATCGGCGCGCTGGGCTCAAAACGTACTCATGCAAAACGGGTTGAGCGGTTAACGCAGGCCGGGTTCACCGCCGACCAGATCGGGCGTATTCACGGCCCCATTGGGCTGGACATTGGCGCGGCAGGGCCGTCCGAGATAGCCGTGGCTGTGCTGGCGCAGATGACGGCGGTTTTGCGCGGACGTGCTGCGTGAAATTCGGGCCGGTTCTGCTCGGCGATGCCAAGGGCGCGATTTTGGCGCATTCGGTACGGGTTGAAGGGGCGCGATTACGCAAGGGCCTGACGCTGGACGCGGATCACATCGAGAAATTGACTGCGGCGGGGCTGAGCGAAGTCATCGTCGCCCGCCTGGAACCCGGTGATTTACATGAGAATGAGGCCGCCGGGCGGTTGGCGGCAGCCTTGGTGCCGGACCCTGATGCAGCGGGTCTGCGTCTGACCGAACCGTTTACCGGGCGGGTGAACCTGATTGCCAACGGGCCGGGGGTGGTGCGTCTGGATGTTGCGGCACTGGAGCAATTCAACACCGTGCATCCAATGATCACACTGGCCACGGTGCCGCCGTTCCAGCAAATGGCCGCCGGGGGGATGGTGGCGACGATCAAGGTGATTTCCTACGGGGTACCAGACGCAGATGTGCAACGGGCCGCTAAGGTGGCCGCCGCGTCGATTCAAATGGCGAGTCCGGTATTTGGCACGGCGGGTCTGGTAATTACCGATATTGCTGGTGGTCCGTCAAACGACAAAGGCCAGCGGGCTATTGCGGGTCGGGTTGCGGCGCTGGGCATGGAGATGGCCGAGGTCCGATTTGTGGCGCATGAGGCCGGGGCATTGGCCGAGGCAGTAAATCAGGTGTCCGGCGATATCGTGTTGATCCTGACCGGATCCGCAACCTCTGATATCGACGATGTGGCCCCGTCTGCTGTGCGGGCTGCTGGTGGTCGCGTCGACCGCTTTGGCATGCCGGTTGATCCGGGCAACCTGTTGTTTCTGGGCGAATTGGCCGGGCGTGTGGTGATTGGCCTGCCGGGCTGCGCGCGTTCACCGGCGCTGAACGGGGCGGATTGGGTGCTTAGCCGGGTGGCCTGCGGCATTGCTTTGACGGGCGCGGATATTGCGGGTATGGGCGTCGGCGGATTGCTCAAGGAAATTCCGACGCGGCCACAACCGAGGGCGGGCCGGACGTGAACGACCAGATCAACCGCCGGGTTTTGCAGTGTAATTTCTTGTATGTTTGAGTGTTGCTGCCATTTGGAGATGTGAATTTTGCTAGATCATATCGGGATAATTGTTTCTGATCTCAATCGGAGCAGCACGTTTTATAGTGCCGCATTGCGCCCCCTGGGGTACAACCTCACGAAAGACGACAAAGCGTCTGCGGCATTTGGCGTGTCTGAGGGCTACGGGAAATCCAGCGATCCGGGGGGCGATTTCTGGCTCTCGGAGGGCACACCTATGAGGCCTCTGGCTCACTTTGCATTCAGCGCAGTATCGCGAATCGCTGTGGATGAATTCTTTTCGGTTGCCTTGGCGGCTGGCGGAAAGGGCAATGGCGGACCTGCCCTCAGAACCCAGTATCATCCCTGCTATTACGCTGCATTTATCCTGGATCCGGATGGCTACAATATAGAAGCGGTCTGTCATTTGATTGTTTAAGATGGCCCCCGAACCTTTTTGTGGATTGCAGCGGGAAAGGTTAGGTTACTTTGCATAAGACTAAAATACCGGTTTTCTTGGCGCACGCTCCGTGCTTAACTCCTCGTTAGCAAGGTACTTAGTTTGATCGGGGAGGATCCTATGACTCAGCTCACTATGACCGTGAACGGCAAAGCCGTTTCCGGTGATGCCGAAGGGCGCACATTGTTGTCGACGTTTTTGCGCGACACATTGATGCTGACCGGCACCCATGTTGGATGTGACACCAGCCAATGTGGGGCTTGCGTCGTGCATGTAAACGGCGAAGCGATAAAATCCTGCACTATGCTGGCGCTTGAGGCCGATGGGGCCGCTGTGGCCACCATCGAAGGTCAGGCGGCCGTGGATGGTACGCTCAATACTATTCAGCAGGCGTTTCAGGATAATCATGGCCTGCAATGCGGATTCTGCACACCGGGTATGGTGATGTCAGCCGCGTCGTTGTTGAAAGAGAACCCAAAACCGACAGAGGCCGAAGTTCGCGCCTATCTGGAAGGCAATATTTGCCGCTGTACCGGGTATCACAACATCGTCAAAGCCATCATGGCCGCATCCGGTCAGGACGTCGCTATAGCAGCTGAATAACCGGAACAAGCGTGGGTTTTCACCCACCCTACGCCCTGAATTGTTGGTGTAGGGTGGGTGAAAACCCACGCTCCGAACAGGGAGGACATTTACCATGCCCAAAGATAGTGGGATAGGCGCCAGCAGCAAGCGGCGCGAAGACATTCGGTTCCTGACAGGGGACGGAAATTACACCGACGACATCAATGTACACGGCCAATCCTATGTGTATTTTCTGCGTTCTGACGTCGCTAACGGTACCATTGACAAGCTGGACACCACAGCCGCCGCAGCCATGCCCGGTGTCGTCAAGATCTTCACCGGCGATGATTTCAAAGACGTCGGCGGCGTGCCCTGTGGATGGGGTATCACGGACCGGTACGGAGAGCCGATGCAGGAACCGCACCACCCGGTTCTGGCGCAAGGCAAAGTACGTTATGTTGGCGAAATGGTTGCCGCCATCGTTGCGGACACACTAGAGCAGGCGCGTGACGCTGCGGAGGCGGTTGAGCTCGACATTACCGATCTGCCAGCTGTTGTGAACATGAAGGCGGCCCTAGTTGACGGTTCAACCAAGGTGCATGACGATCTGACCTCGAACCTGTGTTACGACTGGAGCCTTGGCGAAGAAAATGCCGAAGCTGTCGACACTGCCATCAAAAACGCTGCCCATGTGACGACGTTAGAACTGGTCAACAACCGTCTGGTGGCCAACCCGATGGAACCCCGCGTGGCCATTGGCGACTATAAGCGGTCAGAGCAGGCCTATACGCTCTATACCACCAGTCAGAATCCGCATGTGATCCGGCTGCTGATGGGCGCCTTTGTTCTGGGCATTCCTGAACATAAACTCACCGTCATCGCACCCGATGTGGGCGGCGGTTTTGGCACCAAAATCTTTCACTACGCAGAAGAAGCGTTTGTGACCTTTGCCGCCAAGGCCTGTAATCGCGCGGTCAAATGGACCTCGAGCCGCTCTGAGGCATTTATCTCGGACGCACAGGGCCGTGACCATGTGACCAAGATCGAATTGGCGCTGGATGCGGATAACAACTTTACCGCGGTCCGCACCGATACGATGGCCAATATGGGCGCCTATCTGTCGACCTTTGCGTCATCCGTGCCCACATGGCTGCATGGTATCTTGATGGCCGGGAACTATAAAACCCCGGTGATCCATGTGAACGTTAAGGCGGTGTTCACCAACACGGTGCCGGTCGATGCCTACCGCGGTGCCGGACGGCCCGAGGCGACATTCCAGCTCGAACGGGTCATAGATATGGCGGCGCGTGAATTGGGTGTTGATCCAATTGCTCTGCGGCGACAGAACTTTATCACTGAATTCCCCTATGCCACGCCTGTGGCGGTGGAATACGACACCGGTGATTACGAAGGCACCATGAGGGCGCTGGAAAAGATGGCCGATTTCGGCGGTTTTGAGGCGCGACGTGTAGCCAGCAAAGACAAAGGCATGCTACGTGGCCTTGGTGTGAACTGCTATATTGAGGCCTGCGGCATTGCGCCCTCGGCCTTGGTTGGACAGTTGGGCGCGCGGGCCGGGCTTTATGATGCGGCTACTGTACGGGTAAATGCGACCGGGTCGATCAGCGTTATGGTTGGCGCGCACAGCCACGGGCAGGGGCATGAAACCGCGTTTCCTCAGGTGGTGGCCGAGATGATCGGCATTGACGAATCGATGATCGACATCGTGCATGGCGACACCTCAAAGATCCCATTTGGCATGGGCACCTACGGGTCCCGGTCACTGGCGGTTTGTGGATCGGCCATGGTGCGGGCGACCGAAAAGATCATCGCCAAGGCCAAGAAAATCGCGGCGCATCTGATGGAGGCATCCGACGTCGATGTTGAACTCAAAGACGGCGTGTTTAGCGTTGCAGGCACCGATAAATCGGTGGCTTGGGGCGAGGTGACATTGGCCGCCTATGTGCCGCATAACTATCCGCTGGACGAGATTGAGCCGGGGCTGGAAGAAACCGCGTTTTATGATCCGTCGAACTTTACCTACCCGTCCGGTGCCTATGCCTGTGAGGTCGAAGTTGACCCGGAAACCGGCAAAGTCACCATCGAGCGGTTCTCGGCAGCGGATGATTTTGGCAACATTATCAACCCGATGATCGTGGATGGTCAGGTGCATGGCGGCATTGGTCAGGGCATCGGTCAGGCGCTCATGGAGCATTCGGTCTATGACGACGAGGGCCAGCTTCTTAGTGCGTCGTTCATGGATTACGCCATGCCGCGGGCCGACGATTTGCCGTTCTATTCGGTCGATCACTCCAGTCAAACGCCGTGTACGCACAATCCGTTGGGCGTCAAAGGCTGCGGCGAGGCAGGGGCCATTGGCTCGCCTCCGGCTGTTGTCAATGCGGTGATTGATGCGCTGCAAGCAGCAGGCAGTGAGGTCACCCATATCGACATGCCGATGAGCCCGTCGCGGGTTTGGACGGCGATGAACAGTTGATCACAGAAATGAACCAGAAAGATGAGGGCGACGCCTTCATCCTCTTTGGAAAGGACGAAAACGATGTATGAATTTGACTTTGTAAAACCGGATTCAGTGGCTGATGCGCTTGCCGCACTCAGCACCGAGGATGCGCAGGCGCTGGGAGGCGGCCAAACGCTGATCCCAACGTTAAAACAGCGTCTTGCGGCACCAACGAAACTTGTCTCGCTAACCAATATTGCCGAATTGCAGGGCGTGTCGGGCAGTGACGGATCGGTCCGCATTGGTGGCGCAACCAGCCATGTGGCTGTGGCCGAAGGGGCCGGGGCCTATCCGGCATTGGCAGCACTGGCCGGGAAAATCGGCGATCCGGCAGTGCGCAATCGCGGCACTATTGGCGGATCATTGGCCAACAATGACCCGGCGGCCTGTTATCCTGCGGCGGTTTTGGCGAGTGGCGCAACCATCACCACCAACAATCGCGACATCGCAGCGGATGACTATTTCGACGGTCTGTTTGGCACAGCGTTGGAGGAGGGCGAGATCATCACCTCAGTTTCCTTTCCAATCCCCGAAGCCGCCAGCTACCAAAAATTCCTGCAACCGGCATCACGTTTTGCGCTTGTTGGCGTGTTTGTTGCCAAATATGCCGATGGCGTTCGCGTGGCAGTGACCGGCGCGTCCGAGGATGGCGTGTTCCGCTGGAGCGAGGCCGAAGAGGCATTAAACAAAGAGTTCCGCACCGATGCGTTGATGGATCTGGATGTCGCACCTGACGATATGATTGCGGATTTGCACGGTAGCAAAGAATACCGCGCGCATCTGATTAAGGTGATGACCAAACGGGCGATTACTGCGGCCAGCTAAGCCGTTTTTAGATGAATTTTGACCTGCCTGACGCATGTTGGGCAGGTCTTTTTTTGGCTAAAAAGACGGGCATTATCGGAGACGGGCATTATCATCGAGATTTGGCAAAGTTTCCGGCGGACTCCGCTTTGGGTGCAAATCTGGGTGGCACTGATCCTTGTGCCGGTGAACCTGTTGCCGCTGGCGTTTTGGGGCGAACCCTATGCCGTCTGGATTACGATTTTTAGCATCGGTGGCATGTTGCCCAATCTGGTCATCATGATGGTTGGACGGGGATTGTCCAAATGTATGGCGCTGCCGCATTTGCTGATCTGGACACCGCTGGTGGTGATGCTGGGTATGCTTTTGCAAAGCGACTTGGGGGTCAGCGATGGATTCAGAACCGTGCTGACGGTGATTCTTCTGGTCGATCTGCTGTCGCTGGTGTTTGACTATATCGACGGGTGGAAATGGTGGCGCGGCGATCGGGCGATTGCCTGATTAGGCCCTGTGCCAATCGGCCACAAAAAAAAACGCCCCGGCCAGATGGCACGGGGCGTTTTTCTAATCAAAGCCTAAGGTGGCCTATTTTTGCGGCAGCGGGCCGACCAGCATAATCATCTGGCGGCCTTCCATCTTGGGCATGTTTTCGATCTTGCCCACCTCTTTGGTGTCTACAGCGACCCGTTCCAGCAATTGGCGGCCCAGGTTTTGGTGCGCCATTTCACGACCACGGAACCGCAGGGTCACTTTGACCTTGTCGCCATTTTCGAGAAATTTGAACACGTTGCGCATTTTCACGTCATAGTCATGAACATCGGTGTTGGGCCGGAATTTGACCTCTTTCACCTCGATGATCTTTTGCTTCTTGCGCGCTTCGCTTTCGCGTTTCTGTTGTTCATATTTGAACTTGCCAAAATCCATGATTTTGCACACAGGTGGATTGGCATTGGGCGAGATTTCAACAAGGTCAAGCCCTGCCTCAACAGCCATCTCCATGGCACGCATAGGCGTAACAACGCCAACGTTTTCACCGTCTGCGCCAATCAAGCGAATTTCGTTTGAGCGAATTTTGTCGTTTACGCGGGGGCCGGTGTCGCGTTGCGGCGGCGCGTTATGAGGTCTGCGAGCTATGGAATCGTTCCTTTGATCGTTCTATTAAATGGAGAACAAACGGTAACTTTACTGTGGCAGGCTTACAAGATGTATTTGGGCTAATTTGAGCGGATTCTTGCATAAAATTCCCCCTTGTCGATCAAATCTGGAAACTCCATTACAAAAGTGAGAAGACACGCTCAATCCTATCGCAAAAATTTAAAGGCAAACCCAAAATGAGAGCACTAATCATACTAATAATTGCCGGGGCAGTTGCCGTCGGTGGATATTTTTGGATGAATCAAGAGCAGCCAATGCCCGAAGCGGCCACGGCCATGGAAAAGGCCCAAGATGCCGTTTCGGATGCTGTGAGCGAAACAAGCGATGCGGCCACAGAAGCTCTCGAAACAGCCACAGAAGCTGCCTCTGAGGCCGCCGAAACCGCAAGCGATGCCGTTGAAACAGCAACCGAGGCCACCGAAACTGCGGTTGAAGCAGCGACAGATGCCGTTGAAACAGCAACTGAAACAGCAACTGATTCTGTGACCGATGTTGTTGAGTCTGCTACCGCTTCGGCGACTGAGGCCGCCGAAGGCGCGATGGACGCGGCGTCCGACGGCGCAACTGACGTTGTTAAAAGCGTGACCGAATCGGTCAGCGATGCGGTTGATTCGGCAACGCAATCTGCAACTGACTTGGTAACGGATTCGGTAACGGGCAACTAAATCTCACGACTGGCAAAACAACGCCCGAGATTTTTTTACCATACAATTAGATTGCGTCCGGGTTCGGGCGCAGTTTTTTGTTGTGATGTTTGAAATGCCTGACGTGAAAACTGGAGTGTCCTACACAATTAGGGCGACCCGTCAAAGGAACGGGCCGCCCGGTAAGTCATATTTTTCCAGGACTGAATTTACTGGCGGCTTAGCTTAGCCGACAAACGCCTTTTCCACGACAAATTCCCTGGGGTTGGAATTTGCGCCTTCGGTCAGGCCAAAGCCTTCAAGGATTTCTTTGATGTCTTTGTTCAGCCCGAGTGAGCCGCACACCATGGCGCGATCATGGTCCGCATCCATGCCGTCAACCCCAAGGTCGCGGAACACAGTGCCGTCATGCAGCAATGTGGTGATCCGCCCCATTTTCGGGCTCTGTTCGCGCGTCGTGGTTGGGTAATAGCGCACCTTTCCGGCCACCATCTCGCCGATCAGCGGATCGTCATTCAGGCTCTCGATCAGCTCGCGGCCATAGGCCAGTTCGGCGACGTCGCGGCAGGTGTGGGTGATGATGATTTCATCATATTTTTCATAGGTTTCCGGTTCGCGTAGCAAGGACGCAAACGGTGCAAAGCCGGTGCCGGTGGCAAAGAACCACAGCCGTTTGCCGGGCAGCAGCGCGTCATGCACCAAGGTGCCTACGGGTTTCGGGCGCAGGATGATTTCGTCGCCGGGTTGGATATGTTGCAGCTTTGATGTCAGCGGGCCATCCTGCACCTTGATCGAGTAGAATTCCAATTCGTCATCCCAGGACGGGCTAGCGATGGAATAGGCGCGCAGCAAGGGGCGGCCATTGTCGCCCATCAGGCCGATCATCACAAATTCGCCGGAGCGGAACCGCAGTGATTGTGGCCGCGAGACGCGGAAGGAAAACAGGCTGTCTGTCCAGTGCTTGACCGATGTCACGGTCTGGGCGTCAGGCAGGGTGGGAACTTTGGTGGCGGGTGTGTCAGTCAAGGGTGTCATCTTTGTCATTAGCATTCATATGCGCCCATATGGGGCTCAATCCCTAAGTAGAAGGTGTCGGTGGGTTGTGAAAGGGGGAAATTTCAGCCGCGCAGCCGCGATTGATAATCATGTGCGCGCCAATTGGCGCGAAACAGCCACTGATCTTCGGGTTGGCGAGCGGCAAGGGCCTCGTCGATTTCGACCTCATCAAAGCCCGCACGGCGCGCCATGGCGTATTGATCGGCCAGCACATGACCCTTAGCGCGAAGGCGACCTTTGTAGCCATGAAGTCGCAATTGTCGCGCGATGGTAAAGCCGCGCCCGTCGGCCGAGCCTAGGAAATCTATGCGGATCATTTGCAGGTTGGGTAGGTTGGCGACCACGGTTTTTGGATCGGTATCTGTGGCCAGATCCAGCGGCGGTTCGCCAGTCCAGGTGTCCGGGCCAAAGCCGGTATCGGTGACTATAATGCTCATGCGTTTGCTCCTGTGCGGACCATTTTGCCGTTTACAAAATGGATGCCACATTCATCTTTGGTTTGATCGCGCCAGCGTCCGGCACGGGGGTCTTCGCCGGGTTTTACTGGTGATGTGCAGGGTTGGCAGCCAATCGAGGGATAACCCATCGCCACCAGCGGATGCCGGGGCAGGCGGTTCTCATCCATGTAGGCCTGCACATTTTCTGGGGTCCAATGGGCCAGTGGGTTGACCTTGATCCGGTTCACATCTTTTTCGAGTTCAAAGAACTCCATTTTGGCCCGTGTGCCGGACTGAAAGCGTTTGCGCCCGGTGATCCAGCCATCGTACTGCGCCAGCGCCCTTTGCAAGGGGGCAGTTTTGCGCAGGGCACAACAGGCGTCAGTGTTGGTTTTATGCAGGGTGTTTGTTGGGTCGATGTCGGCGATGTTGTCAGCACGGATGATGTGCAGGTTCTTTAGGCCAAAGCGCTCGCTTATCTCGGTTTGGTAGACCAGCGTTTCGGTGAACAGCATTTCGGTGTCGATAAACAAAATTGGCGTGGTGTTGTCGATGATCGCCGCCATGTGTAGCAACACCACGGATTCCGCGCCGAAGCTTGAGACCAACGCGATGTTACCCGCGTCGTTTAGGGCGCCCTGCATTACTGCGGTGGCGCTATGATGGCGATAACGGGCGTTGAGATCGCTTGCCTTTTGGGTGAGCGCCGTCTTTGCGTTGAGGACATTGCGCGTGGCGGTGTTGGAGCCTCCGGCGGAGGTATTTTTGCCGAGAAGAATGGGCGGTTTTTCGTCAAGCGGCATTTGCAGATACCTCTGGGGTCTGTACCTCGGGGTAGAGGGCGGATTTGAACGGGGCCAGGCCAAGGCGTCGGTAGGTGTGCAGAAATTCCTCGGACGGGTCTGTGCGTAGGTCGAGATAGGCAAAGACCAACCGTTCGATGGCCGGGATGATATCGTCGGATGAAAAACCCGGACCGGCGCGTTCCCCGATTGTGGCGGTTTCGGTGGCGTCGCCGCCCAGAGTGATCTGGTAGCTTTCCACACCGGCCCGGTCGAGACCAAGGATACCGATATGGGCCACATGATGGTGGCCACAGGCATTGATACAGCCGCTGATTTTGATCTTTAGCGGGCCGATATCATGTTCCAGTTTCAGGTCGTCAAAACGGGTGGCAATGTTCTGCGCGATCGGGATCGAGCGGGCAGTGGCCAAAGCGCAGTAATCCATGCCGGGGCAGGCGATAATGTCGCTGATCAGGCCAATATTGGCCGTGGCGAGGCCCGCGCGTTTGAGTTCGGCGTGGATTACGGGCAGGTCGGATTTATGCACATGCGGCAGGATGACGTTCTGCTCATGCGAAATGCGCAATTCGTCATGGCCATAGCGTTCGGCAAGGTCAGCCATCAGGCGCATCTGGTCGGCGGTGGCATCGCCTGGCGTTGCGCCGTGGGCCTTGAGGCTGATTGAGGCGATGGCATAGCCGTCGGCACGATGCGGTGACAGGTTGGTGTCGGCCCAGCTGCGAAAGATTGGATCGACGCGGTAAGCTTGCTCAAAACCGTCAAGCGAGGACGCCCGCCAGGGCGGAGGAGCAAATGCGCTCTCAATATCGCGCAGCAGGTCCTGATCGACCCCTGTAAAGGTGGGACGGATCAGCAGGAACTGCTCTTCGACCAGCGCTCTGATTTTGTCGATACCGTTTTCATGCACGGTGATTTTGATGCGGGCTTTGTATTTATTATCACGTCTTCCCAATAGGTTATATACGTTCAGCACGGCCTCAAGGTAAGGCAGAAGATCAGCCTGAGGCAGGAAGTCGCGGATGACTTTGCCGATCATCGGGGTACGGCCAAGACCGCCGCCAATGATGACTTCAAACCCGGCCACGCCGTCGCGTTCAACCATGCGCAAGCCGATGTCATGGGCTTTGGTTACCGCACGGTCAGTGCTGCTGCCGGTGACGGAGATTTTGAATTTACGTCCCAAAAACTGGAAATCCGGGTGGTCGGTGGACCATTGCCGGATCAGCTCGGCCACCGGCCGCGGATCGGTGATTTCGTCAGCTGCAGCGCCGGCGAAATGGTCCGCCGTGACGTTGCGGATGGTATTGCCGCTGGTTTGCACAGCATGCAGCCCGACCTTGGCCAAAGCGTCCAGCATATCGGGCACATCGCGCAATTTTGGCCAGTTGTACTGGATGTTCTGACGGGTGGTGAAATGGCCATAGCCTTTATCCCACTTTTCAGAAATCATCGCGAGGGCGCGCATTTGGGCGGAATTGAGCGAGCCATATGGGATCGCCACCCGAAGCATATAGGCGTGCAATTGCAGGTACAGGCCGTTCATCAGGCGCAGCGGTTTGAACTCGTCTTCGGTCAATGAGCCATCAATGCGGCGTTCGACCTGGGCGCGAAACTGGGCGTTGCGAGACGCCAGAAAGGCGCTGTCAAATTCGGTGTATTTATACATGGCTAAGGCCCGCCTGTTTTCCGTGTGAATAGTTGGATGGCCCGGTGCGGCGAAATTCTTCGCGAAAATGCACCGGTTCGGGGCCGTTTGCACCCAAGGCCACGTTTGCCAAATAGGCGCCGACAAGGGCGTGGTTCTGGCGTTCTGCATCCAGCAGCCGGATTTGGGCGTGGGCCTCATCGGTGATGATTTCGGCCTCACTTAGGTGGCGGGTCCAATGGTCATCGCCGGTTTGGTAAATCACGTCGCCCTTAAGCAGGTCAGAGGCGGTGACGATCTTGGGGGTGAATGGTTTGGATTTGAATGGACGGGGCATCAGGCTGTTTCCATTTGCAAAGGAGAAAGGGCGAGGGCGGCGCGCGGGGCGAGGCCAATGAAGGTAAGCGCCGGGCCATCAAATCCGGCATCGGCAAGATCGGCGGGAAGGGCGGCCAATGTGGTTTCCAAAATGCGCTGATCGGGGCGGCTGGCGTTCTCAATCACGCTGATCGGGGTGGCGCGATCGCCGCCGTGCATCAGCAGGCGGCCCTGCACGAAACGGGCGGATTTTTTACCCATGTAGATGGCGGCGACCTCTCCGGGGCGGGCCAATGCGGCCCAGTCGTGATCTGCAAAACCGCGCATGTCGTGGCCGGTCAGGAAACGCACCGATGAATTGCGGCCGCGTTTGGTCAGGCTCTGACCCAAGGCTGCGACCGAGGCCGAGGCGGCGGTGATTCCGGGGACGATGTTCCAGGTGATTTGGGCGGCATCGCAGGTATCAATTTCCTCATCCAGTCGGCCAAAGACAGTGGCATCGCCGGATTTGAGGCGGACCACCTGCGCGCCGTTACCTGCATGCTTGACGATCAGCGCGTTAATGTCGTGTTGCGACATTGCGGGGCCAAAGCCCTCTTTTCCCGCATCGATAATGGTGGCCTCGCGGCGGGCGAGGTCAAGGATCTCGGGGGTTATCAGGCGGTCATGGATGACAACATCGGCCTCGTTCAAGGCGCGGCGGGCTTTCATTGTTAACAGATCAGGGTCGCCGGGGCCTGCGCCGACAAAAGCAACATGGCCGGGGCGGGCCGTGTTGGACAGGTGCCGGTTTAGCAACTTGTTCAGGGCGGGTGTGACGGCGGCTTCGCCTTCGGTCAGGGCTTTGGGGCCGGTGTCTGCAAAGAAATCCGACCAGAAATCGCGTCTTGCGCGTCCGGTGGGCAACTTGCTGGCCAAGGCGCGCGCGGATTTGCCGATACGGGCGAGCGGGCCAATGGAGGACGGCAGGCGGGCCTCAAGATCGGCTTTGAGGGCACGGGCCAGAACGGGCGCTGTGCCTTCGGTGCCGATGGCGATGGTAACCGGCGAGCGATCAACGATAGCCGGGGTGATGAAATCGCTGTCGTCTAAGTTATCGACGATGTTGACGAGGGCTCCGGCGGCGCGGGCAAGGGTGGCTGTGCGCGCGTCCGTGGTTGGGTTTTCGTTGGCAGCATAGACCAGAGTGGCGTTACTGAGGTCCTCGGCGGTGAGCGAACGGCGGGTCAGGGTGAGTTTGCCCGAGTGTGCCCAGGTTTCGATTTCAGGTGCAGGATTGGCGGTGAAAACCGTCAGGCTGGCGTTGGTTTTCAGCAGCAACCGCAGTTTGGCCAGCGCCGCGTCGCCGCCACCGGACAGTACGACAGAGCGCCTATTAAGAGCGACAAAGATGGGGAAATGTTGCATCTGCTGGGTCCGCCTGGTTGTTTGACTTCTCTCTCAATATAGGAAATTATCCCGATAAGTTACCACATGCAGGAATATATAAGGACATTTGTTCTACTTTTGCGGTAAGGTGGAACAAAACACCTAAGGCCAAGGGGATTTTAGGAATGGCAGTGCGAATAGATGAAACAGACCGGAAAATTCTGGCAGAGCTGCAACGCGATGCCAGCCAATCGCTGGACGATATTGCGGCGCGAGTAGGCAGTTCTAAGACGCCAGTGTGGAATCGTATCCGCAAATTGCGCGAGGCAAAGGTGATTGGGCAGCACACGGTTGTTCTGGATGCCGAGGCGTTAGGATTTGAGGCCTGTTTCTTTGTGCTGATCCGCACGTCTGAGCATGAGGCGGAGTGGCAGGCGAAGTTTCTCAAGGCACTGCGGGATCGTCCCGAAGTGCAAGAGGCGCATCGGTTGGCCGGGGATATTGACTATATCTTAAAGGTTCGGGTGCGAAATGCGCGGGCTTATGATGAGTTTTATCAAGCGCTGATTTCGGAGGTGAAGGTGTTTAATGTGACTGCGTTATTGTCGATGGAAGAGATCAAATCGACAACGATGTTGCCGTTGTAGGGGCGTTGAAAGGGGCGCTTCCGCGCATTTATATTTAATGTGCGGAGAGGCGACGCCAGAATTTCCGGCGCTATTGCGGGGGGCGGTTTAGGTATTTTTGACGAGAAGAAACCGTTGGGTTGGTGGTTATTTTGTGACCATGAGTTTGGTTAGCCCGTGGAAATGGTAGGTGTTGGCATAGCTTGGTTTTGTCAGGGTCAGGCCTGGGCAACGCTCAAACAGGATAGGCAGGGCGATTTGTAGCTCTTGCCGGGCCAGTGGCGCGCCGACGCAGAAATGCAAACCGCCGCCAAAGCTGGTGTTGGTTTGAATGGCTCTGGTCGGGTCAAACTGGTTGGGATTGTCCCAGGTTTTTGCGTCGCGATTGGCCGAGGCCAGCATCAACGCAACCTGATCGCCACGCTGGAAGGTATGGCCAAATATCGTAACCGTTTCATAGGCATAGCGGGTGAACATGTGCAGCGGTGGATCGTAGCGCACAATTTCTTCGGCGGTTTCGGCGATATGGTTGGGCGTTAGGTATTTTCGGTCGGAGTTGGTTTCCAGCAGGGTTTTGACACCATTTGCCAGCGAGTGAACTGTCGCCTCGTGTCCGGCATTGAGCAACAGGATGCAGGTGCCGATGAGTTCGTCCGTCGATAGCTTTTCGCCGTCTTCTTCGGCGGTAATCAGGCGGGTGATCAGGTCGTCTTTGGGGTTGGCACGGCGGCTGTTGATATAGTCGGTGAGAAAGGTGCTGAATTGCGTTGAGGCCAGGGCGGCGGCGTCTTCGGTTTCGCGGGTGCGGCTGGCCTGATACATCGCCACCATGTCGTGGGACCACTGCAACAGTTGCGGCGCCCTGTCTTCGGGCACTCCGAGGAGCCGTGCAATGATAATTACTGGGATCTGGCTGCAATAGGCCGGGATCAGATCGAAGGGTTCATTTGGAAATGCATCAATCAACTGGTGGCTAAGGGCGGTGATATCCGGGGCCATGGCGGTGATCTGGCGCGACGTAAACGCGCGCAGAATCAGCGAGCGCAGGCGGGTGTGGCGCGGTGGTTCGGCGTCCAGCATCGAGGTGGCCTCGACCTTGTAAAACGGTGCCAGGTGGTCGGCACCGGGCGTGGCCTGTTCTGCCGGGATTTCGCGGCCAAAGCGGCGATCCTTGAGCAAGGTTTGCACGGCTTCATGGCTGAAGGCGGCGACCATGTTGTAGTCAGCCCAAAAGTGCAAAGCTCCGTCGGCGCGCGCGGCGTCGTAAAACGGATAGGGGTTCTGGACAAAGTCCGGATCGGTCGGGGATTGGTGCAGTGTTTTCATGGCGCTAAAATGCCAAGCTCTCTGGTCAATGCAAGCCTTGGTTTGATAAGCTGACAATATGACCACATCTGATGATCAAAGACGTTATCAAAGAGAGTCGATTGTGCTGGGTTTTGTGCTGGTGGTGACGGCTTTGGCGGCTGGGGTTTGGTATTACGGCTATCGTCAGGCGTTGGATCAATTGGCGCGCCGGGCGCAAAGCGATCTGGCGCTGGCCAGTGACCGTCTGAGCACGCAATTGCAGGGCTATCAGGAACTGGCGGTGTTGACCGCAGATCACCCGGGATTGACCGGATTGTTGGACGTCGATCGGCAACAGGCGGCGCAGATGCTGTTGCTTGAGATTGCTGATAAGACGGCAGCGTTGGATGTGATGTTCGTCGATACTGCGGGCGTTGTTTTGGCGGCTGCACATGGTGTGTTGGGGGCGGATGTCAGTGATACCCCGTATTTTCGACGCGCCATGCACGGCGCTTTGGGAAGCGATCATGGCCTTGTCGGGAATCTGGATTTGCGCGCCTATATCTATGCCGCACCTGCGTTTGACGCGGATGGCCGGGTGCGGGGCGCGCTGATTATTGTCGCTGATATTGAGGATGTGGAATGGAACTGGCGAGGCAGTACGCCCGCGGTGTTTTTTACCGACGCAATAGGGCAGGTGTTTATCTCCAACCGGTCCGAGCTGTTGTTTTGGATCCGTAGTCAGGATGCGCAAGGGTTGAACCCGGCCAGCGGTGCTCCGCGCCCGTTTGAGGTGCAACAGATCGGCGATCACAACGTCTGGCATCTGGGGTGGGGCCCGTATCTGCCGAAACGCGCCTTGCATTTGGTGCAGGATTTGCCGGTGATTGGATTGCGCGGCGAGGTTTTGGTGAGCGTCGCACCGGCACGGAGGTTGGCGGCGCTACAGGCCTCGGCTGTGCTGGCGATCTGTTTGGCGTTTGGCGCGCTGTTGTATCTGGCGACGGAACGGCGGCGCACGTTGGCGTTGGCAAATGTGGTGCTGGAAAGCCGGGTCAAGGAACGCACGCGCGAATTGTCGGCCAGCAACGAGCAATTGCGCCGCGAAGTGGCCGAGCGGCAAGAGGCCGAAGCGGCACTGAAACAGGCACAGGCGGATTTGGTACAGGCGGGGAAGTTGTCGGCGCTGGGGCAGATGAGTGCCGGGATCAGTCATGAATTGAACCAACCATTGATGGCGATCCGGTCGTTTGCCGAGAATGGCGCGCAGTATCTAGAGCGGGGGCGGCCGGATGTTGCGGCTGACAATCTGGGTCGGATTTCCGATTTGGCGCGCCGCATGGGGCGGATCATCAAGAACCTGCGCGCCTTTGCGCGACAAGAGAGCGAGGCCGCCGGGCGGGTTGATATTGTCGCGGTGATGGATGCGGTGATTGAGCTGACCGGGCCAAGATTGCGCCAGGACGGGGTACAGTTGGATTACAACAAGCCGACAAATCCGGTCTGGGTGCATGGTGGCGAGGTGCGGCTGGGGCAGGTGTTTGTCAATCTGCTCAGTAACGCGGCGGATGCCATGGCCGAGAGTGACCGCAAGGTGCTGAGCCTTGAGGTTCTGGATGGGGCGCAATTGATCGTGTCAGTGCGCGATACCGGGCCCGGAATTGAGGTGCCTGACAAGATGTTTGAGCCGTTTTATTCCACCAAAGAGGTGGGCGCGTCCGAGGGCATGGGCCTTGGCCTGTCAATTTCATACGGCATCGTGCAAAGCTTTGGCGGCGATATTCGCGGCGAAAATATACCGGGGGGTGGCGCGTTATTTACCGTACAATTGGAACGCTGGCGCGATGAGGTGGCGGCATGAGCGTGCCTGTTTTGCTGGTTGATGATGATGCAGCCGTGCGCGATGCATTGGCGCAAACGCTTGATCTGGCAGGATTTATGCCGATCACTGCCGGATCGTTTGTTGCCGCCAAAGACCACATTACCCGTGATTTCGCCGGGGTGATCCTATCTGATATGCGAATGCCGGGGCGCGATGGATTTCATCTGTTGGCCTATGCGCGCGATGTTGATGACGCGCTGCCGGTGGTGTTGTTGACCGGCGAGGGTGACATTCCGATGGCGGTGTCGGCGATGGAGCAGGGCGCATTTGATTTTCTGGAAAAACCCTGTGCGCCGGGCGATTTGGTTGCGGTTCTGAACCGGGCCATGGCCGTGCGTATTGCCGCAATTGAGGCGCGCGCCGATCTGGTGCAGCGTGAGGCGGGTGATCCGGCGGCGCGGCTGATATTTGGGGTGTCTGTTCTGTCAAACGACCTGCGTGCCCGGGTGCGCCGGGTGGCTGGGGTTGATACCGAGGTTCTGGTGACCGGTCCACCGGGCAGCGGTATTTCCAAGGTGGCCGAGGTGATCCACCTGTGTTCAGACCGCGCGCAGGGGCCGTTTGAGAAACGCGCGGCAGCGGGGTTGGATCGGGGGGCGCTGACGCAGGCGTTAACCCTGAGTGCCGGAGGCTCGCTGTTCATCGACGAGGTAACACAGATGAGCGCGGACACCCAGATTGCGCTAACCGAAGCGCTTGATGCCGGGGGCGATGTGCGGTTGATGGCGGGCAATACGCTGGTGCTTGAGGCAGGGCAGATTACCGCCGATTTATATTACCGGCTGCAGGTGATGACAGTGCGGATTCCGTCGCTTGCGGAACGTCCCGAAGACATTGCCGATATGTTTCGCAAATATGTGGCGCAGGCCAGTGAACAGGCCGGGCTGCGGGCGCCCGAGATCACGCCGGAGGTGATTGCCGGGTTGATAGCGCAGGATTGGCCGGGCAATGCGCGCGGGCTGATGTCGGATGCGATGCGATTTGCATTGGGGTTGCAGGAAGATGTCGGTGGCGATGTCCGTGATGTGGGCGAGATCGGCTTGGTTGATCGGATGGCGCAGGTGGAACAATCGCTGCTCGAGGCGGCGTTGCGCCGGTCCGGCGGGCAGGCCAGCGAAGCGGCAAAGGCGCTGAAACTGCCGCGCAAGACATTTTATGACAAACTGGCCCGATATGGGATTCGCCCCGAGGCGTTTCGGCGCTGATCTGTGCGGAATATCGCACAACTGGCGAATCGTGTTGTGCGGAGAATCGCACAACACGGCACCGTGGTGATAAGCCGAGTACTCAAAGCAGGTTATAAGCTGTTAATAACATTAAATTAACTAAAAATTCCATGTCGCTGTCACAAAAGATTGAGCGAATCTGTGCGATTCGCTTCACTCTTCTTAGCGTGCCGAATCTCGGTGCGAGCGGGCCTAGGCCCGCAGAGTATGACTTTTCGGGAGGAAAAACCGATGAAATTTCTGACAACCGCCGCTACGGCCCTGGCGCTTAGCGTCACCGCAACTGCAGGTTTTGCCAGCTGTGAAGAAGGCGAAATCGTCGTCAAATTTGCGCATGTGACCAACACTGACAAGCACCCCAAAGGCATCGCTGCCACGTTGCTTGAGCAGCGCGTCAATGCCGAGATGAATGGCGTGATGTGCATGGAAGTGTACCCAAATTCGACGCTTTATAATGACAACAAAGTGCTTGAGGCGATGTTGCAGGGCGATGTGCAACTGGCGGCGCCGTCGCTGTCCAAGTTTGAAAAGTTCACCAAACAGTTCCGCCTGTTTGATCTGCCGTTCATGTTCAAAAACATCGCAGCTGTTGACGCATTTCAGGGCTCTGAAGATGGTCAGGCATTGCTGGACAGCATGCAGCGCCGTGGTCTGCAAGGGCTGGCGTTTTGGCACAATGGCATGAAACAAATGTCGGCCAACAAGCCGCTGGTTAATCCAACAGACGCCAATGGACTGAAATTCCGGGTTCAGTCGTCTGACGTTCTGGTCGCACAGATGGAAGCCATCGGTGGTAGCCCGCAGAAAATGGCGTTTTCCGAAGTGTACGGTGCGCTGCAGCAGGGTGTTGTGGATGGTCAGGAAAACACCTGGTCCAACATCTATGGCAAAAAGTTCTTTGAAGTGCAGGACGGTGTAACCGAAACCAACCACGGCATCATCGACTATTTGGTTGTGACATCGGTGGATTGGCTGGACAGCCTGGACCCAGAAGTGCGGGACCAGTTCCTGACCATTTTGGGCGAAGTCACCGAATTGCGCAATTCCGAAGCCTTTGCGGTTAATGAGGCTGCGCGTCAGTCTATCCTGGACGCAGGTGGCACCATAGTTGAACTGAATGCAGAACAGCGTCAGGCATGGGTTGATACCATGATGCCAGTCTGGTCGCAGTTCGCGGATGATGTGGGTCAAGATAAGATTGACGCGGCCCAGGCGATCAATTCCGACATGTAAGACTGGTGCGCTAAATGCGTACCCTACGGGCGGGCTGATATTTGGCCCGCCCTATTTGTAAACAGATGCCGGGAGGGGGACAGAATGGGCAAACTGGTTGACGAGATTGAAGAGACGGTGATTGCCGTGCTTTTGGGTCTTATGACAGTAATAACATTCGCCAATGTAATCGCGAGGTTTGCGTTTAATTCCAACATATTATGGGCACTTGAGCTGACTGTGTTCTTGTTCGCCTGGCTGGTTTTGCTGGGGGCATCCTATGCGGTGAAAAAACACGCGCATCTGGGAGTAGATGCGATTGTGAACATTTTACCCCCGCGGCCCCGGCGCATTCTGGCGCTGATTTCGGTCACGGCCTGTCTGGTGTTTTCCTTGCTGATGCTGAAAGGCGCCTATGATTATTGGGCCGTCTTTGCCGATCTGCCGCCGACGTCAGGACGCTGGTTTCCCACCGGGTTTGATATGAAAGCCCGCAGCCAAAGTTTCTATGAGGTGCAGGATGTGCCGATGGTTTGGTGGCTCAGCTGGCTGGAACCACTGATCAACTATGACGAAGCCTATGAGAAAATCCCGAAAATTGTGCCCTATCTGGTGCTGCCGGTGTCGATGGCGTTGATGCTGTTCCGCTTTGTGCAGGTTGCCGGGCAGGTCTGGCGTGGTGAAACCGACCGGATTGTCGCCAGTCACGAGGTCGAAGATGAGATTGAAGGGGCACGTGCGCGCGCCACGGAAGGTGAATAATGGACGTCCTACTTCTCTTTACCATGGTGATCGGCTTTATGCTGATCGGTGTGCCAATCGCCGTTTCGCTGGGCCTGAGTTCGACTATCTTTTTGCTGGTCTATTCCGACAGTTCATTGGCGTCGGTTGCAGGCACGTTATTTGAAGCCTTTGAGGGCCATTTCACCCTGCTGGCCATTCCGTTCTTTGTTTTGGCCTCGACGTTCATGTCCACGGGCGGCGTGGCGCAGCGGATCATCCGGTTCTCAATTGCCTGCGTTGGCCATTTTCAGGGCGGATTGGCGATTGCCGGTGTGTTTGCCTGTATGATGTTTGCGGCGTTGTCTGGGTCGTCCCCGGCGACGGTGGTGGCCATAGGGTCAATCGTGATCGCCGCGATGCGGCAGGCGGGGTACACCAAGGAATTCGCCGCTGGGGTGATCTGTAACGCCGGAACGCTTGGCATCCTGATCCCGCCCTCCATTGTGATGGTGGTCTATGCGGCCTCGGTGGATGTGTCGGTGGGGCGGATGTTCCTTGCTGGCATCATTCCGGGCCTGTTGGCCGGTACCATGCTGATGGTGACGATCTATGTTATCGCGCGGATCAAGGATATGCCCAAAGGCGAATGGGCCGGCTGGCGCGAGATCGGATCGTCGTTTCGGGACGCGTTTTGGGGGCTGTTCCTGGTCGTGATCATTATGGTCGGGATCTATGGCTATATGTGGTGGTCACCTGAATTAGGATTCTACAAAGAAGGCGCGATATTCACCCCAACCGAGGCGGCGGCGGTGGCATCGGTTTACGCGTTTTTTGTGGCGACGTTCATTTATCGCGACATGGGGCCACTGGCGGAAACTGAAACCCGGGCCAGGCTGTCGGTGTTTCAGGCGCCATTGGCGTTGGTGACGGTCTGGTTTCATTGCGATACCAAAAAGGCGTTGTTTGATGCCGGTAAGCTGACCGTGACGTTGATGTTTGTGATCGCCAATGCGCTGATCCTGAAACATGTTCTGACGGACGAGCAGGTGCCGCAAAGCATCGCCAGCGCCATGTTGGATTTCGGCTTTGGGCCAATCATGTTTCTGGTGATGGTCAACGTGATCCTGCTGATCGGCGGTCAGTTTATGGAGCCATCGGGTTTGTTGGTTATCGTGGCACCCTTGGTGTTTCCGATTGCCATGGAGCTGGGCATTGATCCGATCCACCTGGGCATCATCATGGTGGTCAATATGGAGATCGGGATGATCACGCCGCCGGTGGGGCTCAATCTGTTTGTGACCTCGGGTGTGGCGGGCATGTCGATGATGGCCGTTGTGCGCGCGTCACTGCCGTTTTTGGCGGTGTTGTTCGTGTTCCTGATCCTGATCACGTATATTCCATGGCTTAGCACAGTGATCCCGAATGCGTTGATGGGACCAGAGCTCATAACAAAATAGAGCGCTACCGCGCATTTCTATTTAACCAAACCGCAATGCGCCGTCTCTTTTCAGGGACGGCGTTTTGATGTGAGGGGGCTAGGCGCTGGCCTCAAGTTCGGTGATGATCGCCGAGAAATCCGCCGCTTTCAGGCTGGCACCGCCAACCAATGCGCCATCGACATTGGGCACGCCAAAGATGTCGGCGGCATTGCCCGGATTGACCGAGCCGCCATACAGGATGCGCACCGACCGTCCGACACCGGGGCCAAAGCGGCGTTCCAGCCGGGCGCGGATGAAATCATGCACTTCGCCGATTTGGCTAAGGGATGGAACCAGACCAGTGCCGATGGCCCAGATTGGTTCATATGCGATCACCAGAGTGTGGCCGGTGGCGGCATCCGGGACCGAACCTGACAGTTGTCCGCCGATGATATCAAGGGTATTGGCGGCTTCGCGTTCTGACAGGCTCTCGCCTAAGCAGACGATCGTGGTCAGGCCAGTGTCCATTGCGATGCGGGCCTTGGCACGCACGTCCTCATTATGCTCATCGTGGTCCTGTCGGCGCTCAGAATGGCCAATGATGACATATTTGGCCCCGGCATCGAGCAACATTTCGGCGCTGCTGTCGCCGGTGTGCGCGCCTTTTTGATCCGCATGGCAGTCCTGTCCACCGATCTGAATGCCGGTGCCTGCTGCCATTTGTGCGGCGCGGTGGATCAGGGGGGCCGGGGGGCAGATGAGGATGTCAGAGGTGGGTGTGGGATGTGCCTTGGCCAATGCCGACAGCTCGTCCAGGGCGGCGGCTGTTCCGTTCATCTTCCAGTTTCCAGCGGCGAGTTTTCTGCGCATGGTGCGGCTCCTGTATTACGGTTTTGTCTATGGTGATGGCGTGAACGCGGTGGCTTGGCAAGCTATCAGCCGAGGGCGGCAAGCGCCCTGCGGGCCCAGTCGCAGGCGATGTCTGTATCATCAAGCGCTGCGTCGGGCAGGGTCCAATAGCCCATGGTTTTACCATCGTCGGCCCCAAACTGTTGCGCACCGTTGGCGGCTAGGTCTGCGGCGAACACACCTTTGGCTTTGAGATAGGGGGTGGCATGACGGTCCAGAATCGCAAATACCTGACCATCGCAATACAGCGTTAGCCCGCCCATCATCTTACGCGATGTCAGCGGGCCAAGCGGAGCGAATAGGTCGTAGATATAGGCAATGTCAGCGTCAGAAACGCTCATGCTTGGGGTGTCAGATTATCGTCAAATTTGATCGATTCACCACAGCCGCAGGCTTCTGAGACGTTCGGGTTGTTGAACTTAAAGCCCGCTTCGAGCAGCGACACCTCATAGTCGATTTCGGTGCCAAACAGGAACATCTGTGCCATTGGGGCAATCATCACCCGGGCGCCTTCCTGCTCCACGACTTCGTCATGCGGGTCGGTGTCGGTGACATATTCCATGGTGTATTCCATGCCTGCACAGCCGCCTTTTTTGACGCCGATACGCAGGCCGGAATGGCCTTCTTTTTTCATTAACTTGGCGATCTGTGTCGCCGCGCGTGCAGTCATTGTGACGGCTTGTTTGCCGGGAATACCAAACATGAGGCTGTCTCCTTATGAGGTCAATCTAGGGGCGCAGAGGCGCGCGCTCAAGAGGTCGGTGGCAGGATTACATGAATCCAAGTTCAAGACGGGCCTCATCGGACATCATTTCCATGCCCCAGGGCGGCTCCCATACCAGTTCGACCTCAACCTGTTTGATACCGGGCAGAGGTTCGATTGCATCCGCGACCCAGCCGGGCATTTCGCCGGCAACGGGACAGCCAGGGGCGGTCAGGCTCATCTTAATCTGGACCTCATTTTCACCATTTATTTCAATGGTATATATCAGGCCAAGTTCGTATATATTGACCGGAATTTCCGGGTCATAGACCGATTGGCAGGCGGCGACCACCTGCTGATACATCGGGTGGCTTGTGGACGAGGGCGCAATCAATGGCGCACCTTCAAGAGGTTCGGTCGAATGGGTCATCTGGGCCTCGGTGTTGTTCCTGAGTAAAACATATAGGCATTGGGTGGGGGGGCGTCCAGAGGGTGGCGCATGTCATTTCCGGGAATAGGTGTGGTACGACTGTAGCGACGCAGACTTTCTTGCAATGTGAAGCAGAGATAGTTGCAACAAACGGTTTTTAGGGTCAGAGGCGGGTTCAGCGCTTCGGTTTGGGCGGCCGGGTCGCCTTGGTAACCAGCCCTCTGGGCTGCACAGATCCGGTCCAACCGCGCCTGGAAGGCTGTGCCACATCCGCTCCCGGTTCATAGTCAGTTGATCCAAGTAAACGTTTAACCCAGAACCAGTCGTCGCCCTGCCACCGTTCACGCCGCGTCTCATAGTGCGTCAGCCATACCCATGATCCGCATTCCATTTGCGCGGCAACAGCGCAAAGCACCGAGCCCAGTCTAGTGCCCGCGTCATCCATTGCGTCTTGGTTTCACCCTGCCATTTCATTGTGTGGCCTCCTTTGCAGGCAGGATACGGCGGGTGAGACGGCGATTTAACCCACAAGACGCGGCCTTGAAAGGGCAGCTAAAAGGCGTTTTGACGGGGTTTAAACGTCCGGTTATGGGCTTGGATTGAAGGGGGTAGTGCTTCGGCTTGGGTGGTTAGGCGGGCTGTGATAGTAAGGCGGCACCGGGAGGCGCTTCACGACTCTCATTACTTAGATGGTTTTTCAACGTCACTTGGCATCGTTTTCTATATTGACTTTTGGCACGTCCACACCTTCGATGGAGCGCACCGCCGAAAGAAACCGCAGTATAGTTTCACGGCAATATGGTATGTCGGTTTCCATGTAATTCATCATATTTCCGACCAAACTATTGATATTTGCGGTCATGGAGTCGCGCTTCGGTCTGGAGTTCGCTGGCATGATCAAACGGCCTTAATTTCCTGAAATTTCACTTTCTACCAATGCTGTCTCAGCCTTAAATCTACGATAATCTGACAGTAAATAATTTAGCTTAACCATCTAATAGTACGTGGAAAAATGCCTGCTTTGAGTGCTTATAAGTTTCTCGAGCAAGCCTTCCAGTAATGCCAGGCGCGCCTCGATGGCGGCCCAGACGTGGTGATAATCCTTGTCCAGTTTGATTTCACCCTTCCAGAGACGGGCGTCGCGCCGGTAGGCAATCAGATCGCCGCCACCGGTCTGGGAAAACGTGCGCGCGGTCGCCAGTTGAAACGACACCGACTGGATCGGAACCATGTCAAAAAACTGAGCAAGGGGCAGGGGCCAGGATAATGCCATCAGCCAGGGCCAGCATCTGTTCGCGCACTTCGTCGTTGTAGGTGACCGGCTTGTCCTGATCGTCGGCCAATTCATCCATCGACACGACGATGGTCCGTAAATAAGTTTTGACCGCGTCGACCTCGTGGAACCGCACCCCCTCGGCCTCATCGTCGCTGGCCACCTTAAATTTGGCCTTGAATGTCTGTTCTTTGTGGCCGCCATCGACCGGGCAATTGACATGGACAGTGTGGGTGAACTCAGGGTGGGGCGGTGACATTAAACATTTGGGCAGCCTTTCAGATGGGCAGGATCAGGTCAGGGCGAGGGTCCATTGGTCGTTGCCGGACGCCGGGACCGGCACGAGGCGCAGCGGCCATTCCTTGACGTTCTGGCTGTTGCTCAGACCTTGCGGGCGTTGCATTTGCGCGGTTGCGATATCCAGAGTGGCGATCCTGCCAGCGCCGGTGCCATGTACCAGGACAACGGCGACTTTTGATTGATCCAGAGCCATTTGAAACGGGTCAAAGGATGTCAGCGCCAGCGCCTCGACAGTGGTTTCAAACACCTTGGATTTATCAGAGATAATGATGGCTTCAGCGTTGACCAGATAGGCGGCCCTCCACAAACTGAATTTTTGCCTTGTTAGAAGCGCGTTGAAAGGCGTCGTTAAGACGCTTTAAATCCTCTTCTATGGGGTCTTTAACCGCCGCGCCTGGGGCTTTCATGTTGTTCAATGCCTGCCTGGCTGTTTTGGCTGTGCCATTGGCAAGGGCGTTGCAAATTCCAAGCCTGATTTCAGGTTCAGTAACCTTGTTCAGATCCTTCAGAAAATCCATCGTGATTTGGCAGGGCGCAGTTTCAAGAAGCGAAACTTCTTCCTGAACCAACTTCTCACTGGCTTGAAGGGCGCGATGGGCTGTACGTTCTGAAGCACCAAAGGTGGCGGCAATTTTTTTGGTGAGTGACACAATGACATCCACCAACTTTTCGGTATGTTGGTTGCCCTTAAACACGCCGGGTTTCCGTTCTGGGTGCAGTAATAATAGTCGCGTTTCCATGAGGCGACAAAGACCACCGTCTGCAAGACGGTCATCCGAGCCGCGCCGAGATTATTTGACGCTTCCATGCCCCGCGCCTCGTCTGCTCGGCAATCCCAAACAAGTGCTGCAATATCTGACAACCCCAACCGGAGCACCGCTTCCATTCGGTGGGCTCCGTCGATCAGCTCATGCCGTTTCGCGACTTTGCGAACAAGGACCGGGATGGTTATTCCTGTGTCTTCAGCCATCATGATCAGGTTTTCGACCGCGTCCTCACGCACCGTGCGCAGCCGTTTGCCGATCTCTATCTGATCCAGTGTAAAGCGCTGGACATTCCCGCCGTAGAGGAGCTTCATTTGCCGCCCTCCGGGACATGGCGTCGGAGCGCCGTCAACGTTGCCTGAATGGCCCCGATGCCGACCGCCATATTCTCCACACGTTTAAGCAGGCGCTTGGCGTCAAGTTGAGTAAAGGAAACGGTTCCAGCGGCCACACCGTCGAGCGCTGTGGTCGCAGTGTGAACGTGCACCAATTCCTCGAAGATTAGACCCACCAAAAAGACCGCATTTTTCAGACAGGTATCTGCATTGATATCTCCACCCGGATTGGCGCGCAGCAACTCGGCAGCGCGATCCAGAATGCCGTTGCCCATCAGAATTTTGACCTGGGCGACGATTTCGCTCTCTGCATCGATTTGAGAGTGGACTATGACATCCCACTTCTGTTCTCGCGCCGCTGTTTTTACAGGGATGTTATCTAGTTGAAACCGCAACGCATCCGCTGCTCGTTCAAGGCTCTGAAACCCGACGAAAGCATCCATCAAGGCCTCAACCCGCTCGGCCGGCGTCAACGCCGCGCCTGAAGGTGCTATTTCTGTGGTAACAACATTCATTGAAATATCTCCGCTAATAAAAGTCCACCAAACAGGCAGATAAACAGGCTCAGTACGGCCAGAACCTCACCAGCCCAAAACAGGACTTTCCGCATTGAAACGCGCTGCAGGTTGTCCCGGAACCATCCTAAAATACGGACAACACCGGGACCGGGCTCAGCGAGTGGCGTAGCGGAATAAAAGGCGCTGGCGGGCGAGCAGTGGTGCCGCCAGCGCAAGTGTCCAAAGGGTCATAGGCGGCAGCCTCTCCTTTGGGGTGGAGCGAGGTTCATGCAGCGTCTCCCTTCTTGATGTCGGGGCGCGCGATCGCCGAGGGCCACTCAAGGTCTTCGGGCCAATTCTCGCTGAACCACTCCATCACTTTGCGATATGTGTGACCCGCGCAGCCCATGCTTTTGCGCAGCCTCTGAAAAAGTCGAGCATGTCCAACACACCAAACGGAGATTGTCGCCTCAGAACGGTCGATATGATGGCCCATTTGGGATGCCAGCAAAACCAAGTGATCGTAGTCGATCGGAATATATACAGGTCTGTTCATACGGCGTCATGTAAATATTCATCACAATGTCAATGTATATTTGCACAAAATGTTTGTTTCCAAAATTGAGGCTATTCCTGACACCTGATTTGCTGCATTTTTACATAAATGGAACTGAATGATCTTTATGCGCTTCTTGAAGAGCGACGACGCGAACTAGGCCTTTCACAGGCAGAGGTGGATCGGCGTGCGTTTGGGAAAGCTGGAAATGCATCTTTTCAAGCGATAAGACGGGGGGCATCCCCGTCATATGATCGGCTAATGGCACTCGGAAATGTACTTGGTCTTGAATTTTATTTTGGGCCGCAACGGGTAGTTGAGCCAAGCGTAGCCACTGCCAATGCCATATTGGCAGAATCGCGGGCGACTGAAGCGACTGCTCTCCAAGACGCGCACAATGCAACGCGGGAATTCAACGCTGCAAGCCGCGCCGGTCAGAACAAAAAAGTTTCCACTGAAAGCACCATTAGCCGCAGAAAACGGGGTGTTGAATATTAGTGAAGATCCCGTCGAACATCTGGCCTTTCCGAGTGCCTGGTTAAATCGTCTGGATGTGCGCTCTGATAAAGCCTACCTTTTGTCAGTCAAAGGCACCAGCATGGAGCCGACACTAAATAATGGCGATCTGGTGCTGATCGACCGCGACAAGCGCATGATCCGCAATGGCCGCATCTATGCCTTCAACGATGTTGACGGCACTTCCCGCATCAAACGCCTCGATGTGATCAAGGACACTGCCATAACCATACGCAGCGACGCCGATCCTCTGCATGTCGAACAGCGCCTCGGCGAAGAGATGAATAACGTTTCTGATGGTATTATGGGCGAGGTGGTTTGGGCCGCGCATTCATTGACATACGGAAATTAGGTCGTCTAAGGTTTTAGGCGATCTTTCATGCGTTTTATGTCGGCGTCAATTTCCTGAATGGACCGTGTCGGGGCAGGTGCCGCGTCTGGGGCAATGGTGTCAACTTTCGTTTCCCGAGCCTGCTCAATTGACTCGCCACTGATCGCCGACCTGATACCTTTCAGTTCAATGATCACGATATCCAGTGCTGCAAAGATTGCTCCTGATGCAATTGCACCAATGGCTGGCGCAAGGAACGACATATTCTCCTCTGCAAGCAAAGCCATCAGGCAAATGGCACCGGCAATGTATCCCATCCACGAAAATATCTTCAGTAACTGCAAAGCCTATTCCTCCGAGTTTGATTTGGTTGTGTTCCAGCTTTAAGCAGATTAATCTGTTAACCGAACCCCTGACAAATGGGCGCTCAAAGTCCCAAAACGCTCAAATCCAGTTCCCAGTTCGAGCCTGCACGCCTGACAGGCTGAAAACTTTACCCCTTTGTTATCACGTCGATAATCTCTTTCTCGGAACTGAGGAAAGAAGAAGGAACGCCATTTCCCGGTTCGGAGCTTGCTTCGCGCCCTGTTTTTCGCCAACCTTGCTGCGCCCTCACGATTAAAACGTTTATTTAACAGGCCTTACGTCCCGCCATAGGGTTTGCAAACATCTCTGTCACAAAATCCTTCCAATGGCCATTTTAGCCCGTTTTAACGATAATTGAAAGGCACTCGGTATTGGCTAATCTACGCGGCCAACCCTCTGTTAACCCGTTGTTCTACAACAACCCTTCCGGGGTCTTCCGCCTTAGTTTGGGGTCTTCCGACTACTGTAAACATCTCTGTCACACCACAGCGACAGAGATAATTGCGACAAATCGGTGTTGTGTTTGCTTAAGTGTTTTGAACCGTTTAGCGCCAAACCGGCCTTCGCTGGCGATGATCCAAATAGGGTTTGAAACATCTGGCTAATAATTTGTCCGGCAGGTGCGGTGAGGCGTGACAAATACCTATCCAGCAGAGTAGGTATGTTTTCATGAAACATGTCAAAAAAACAACAACCGATGACGCGCTTATTCAGGAATTTCTGAAAAAGGGTGGTGAAATCAGCGTTGGTAAGACCAAGCCTATGCCAAGTGAGTTGGGCCTGAGTAACAACGTTTGGAATAACAAGCTGAGCAGAGAGGAAAAGACCGCGCGCGACAAAAAGAAACCCTGACGGGGTATTGCATGGCTTTTTCGCCCGGACCTTGTCGGTTCAGTGGAATGAAGGAAATGTGGGAGTTCGCCGCGCTATGTGTTAACGTCGGCAATCTTGTATTTATCACGAATATACTTGCCTGTAAGCTGAAAGTTGGATCTGTGTTGAGGGCATGTTCAAGGTGATTGGAAAACAATTCTCTGTGCCTGCATTATCGCCCTAACCTCTCTGAGTACGGCCACCCAAGCGGACCCACAGGAGGACGCTGACTATATTATCAGCCAAACTGTCGCAGCGCGATCTTTAGAGGGGGCCATTGCGGCACAAAGGCCGGTGATCATTGGAGCTACCCAGAACGGGTTGCGTGCGAAAGGTATTATACTTCTGGCCCCCGACAGGTTCTTTGATTTGCTCATGGAGGAGTTCTTGGAGGAATTCATCCTTTCTATTCAGGCGCAAAGTGCGTCGCTATATCTTGAGAACTTCTCAGAGCAGCAACTGTCTGATGTAGCTGCATTTTATAAATCAGAGTCCGGCCAAGCCTTTGTATTAGCGACACCGACAATGATGATGGCCGCCGCGCAGATGGGGCGACAGGCGGGGCAAAAAGATGGTGCAAACGCTGGCAGGCGGCTGGCCTCTCGGATCAGGTCCAAACGACTAATTGAAATCGATGATCCCGATATTCTTTCGCGGTGACGTGAGGCAACCATGCTCGTGTATCAATAACCATCATGGATGCGTCACGCCGTTTGGCGGTCAATCATTAATATCGCTATCAAAGGTCTTTACCTGTCCCTTGGGCAGCGCGAACATCTTGCGCATCACCAGCCAACTGGCAAGCGATAGCGCGGCAAAGATCAGCAGCAGAACCGGCAGGCTAGAGGCGGGGCCGGTGATCAACAGGATCAGGGCCACCGCGACCGCGCCGATGGCAAAGCCCAGAAAGACAAAGCCGGGGAGCAGCACCTCAAGGATGCCTAACGCCAAAGCGCCGGACAGCCAGACCCACCAGATGGACCAGAGTTCGGCCATTATTTGTTGCCTTTCAGCATTTTGAACGCGTCGCCAAAGGCATCAATGGCGTTGGATGGCAGCACGATGGTTTGTGATCCTTCACCAGCGCCCAAGGCGTGCAGCGCCTCAACCTGTTTCAGGGCAACCTGATACTGCGCCGCCTCGATACCGTGTTCGGCTATGGCGCGGGCAACGACCTGGGTGGCATAGGCCTCGGCGTCGGCCAGAATGCGGCGGGCTTTGGCCGATTGTTCAGACGCGTAAAGTTCGGCATCAGCGGCCAGTTCGACCGCGCGTTTGGTGCCTTCGGCCTCGGTCACCTGGGCCCGGCGGGCCCGTTCGGCGTTCAGTTGTTGCAACATGGCGGATCGCGTCGCCTGATCCAGATTAACGTCAAGCAATTCTGCGCGGGTGACTTCGATACCCCAATCATCAACAACAACAAACAGCGCGGCTTTGATGGCGCTGGTTAGGTCGGAGCGGTTGGATTGTACCTGATCCAGCTCCATTTTGCCGATCTGGGCACGCACGATGCCTGCGACAGTGGTGGAAATCGCCGGGTCTACATCGCGGATACGATAAACAGTCTTTTCCGGTTCAATAATGCGGTAAAACACCGATGTATCGACCTGCACAAGCACGTTATCGGCGGTGATCGCGTCCTGCGTCATGGTTGGCAACTGACGCTCAAGAATTGAGATTTTGTGGGCGACAACATCCAGAAATGGAACGATAAAGTTGATGCCTGGGCCAAGCACCTGATGCAGGCGGCCAAAACGTTCAATCACGAATTTTTGCGATTGCGGAACAATGCGTACACCTTTGAAGATGACGACAACTAAAAACAAAGCGCCTAGGATATAGGCGATATTACCGCTCAAGAGATCAAGGATTTCTGGATCAATCATTTAGTGTCCTTTATTCGTGTACAATGGTATACATTTGGGGGTGCGAGGGTGAATATCAAGATATGAGGCTGTATATAGCGAAGATTGCTTGGCAAACGAGTGGTATTGCGCAACAAGGCGGCGAAATCTGATGAAAGAGCAATATGCCCCGTTCCTTTAGCTTTGATCTGGCCGCCACTGACGGCCGTGCACGCACTGGCGTGATTCACACTACGCGCGGTGATATTCGCACGCCTGCGTTTATGCCGGTTGGTACGGCTGCAACAGTCAAGGCGATGCTGCCTGAAAGCGTGGCGGCGACCGGAGCCGACATCCTGCTGGGCAATACCTATCATCTGATGCTGCGCCCGTCGGCGGAACGTATTGATCGGCTGGGTGGCTTGCACAAGTTCATGAACTGGGATCGGCCGATTCTGACGGACAGCGGTGGGTTTCAAGTGATGAGTCTGGCGGGTTTGCGAAAACTGACCGAGCAGGGGGTAACATTTAAATCCCATATCGACGGGTCACTGCACGAGATTACGCCAGAACGCTCGATGGGAATTCAGCGCTTGTTGGGCAGTGATATCGTCATGTGCTTTGATGAATGCACACCGTTCCCGGCGGATGAAAAGACCGCGCTGGACAGTATGCAATTGTCGATGCGATGGGCGCAAAGATCCCGTGATGCCTTTGGCGATCGCCCGGATCATGCGCTGTTTGGCATCCAGCAGGGCAGTGTATTCTCCGAGCAACGCCAGGAATCGGCGGAAGCATTGAAGAGTATCGGCTTTGATGGCTACGCGGTTGGTGGCTTGGCTGTGGGCGAGGGGCAGGACATGATGTTCGAGGTGTTGGATTACGCACCGGACATGCTGCCCAAGGATCGTCCACGTTATTTGATGGGGGTTGGTAAACCCGATGACATTGTTGGGGCGGTAGCGCGCGGCATCGATATGATGGATTGCGTTTTGCCGTCTCGATCTGGCCGCACCGGGCAGGTATTCACCCGCAATGGTGTGCTAAACATCAAAAACGCCCGCCACGCCGATGATCCGCGGCCATTGGATGAAGGTTGCAGTTGCCCGGCCTGCTCTCGCTATAGCCGCGCCTATCTACACCATGTGTTTCGGGCAGGTGAAATGATCTCGGGTATGCTGCTGACCTGGCATAATTTGCGGTATTATCAAGATTTGATGGCCGGAATGCGTGCGGCAATCGCAGCCGGAAATTTTACATCCTGGCAGGCCAACTTCCATGCGGACCGCGCGCAAGGGGATATCGAGCCTCGATAAATTCTTTGCCTCCGGCGGGGATATTTTAGGAAACTGGAAGTTGAATGCCACGACTAACCTTTCTGCTTTTCCAAAATATCCCGCCGGAAGCCCGCGTGCCTATTGGGCGCGCAAAATATCTAATGGCGCTTCTGCGCCTCAATTTTTGCAATGTGTCTGCATTGATAGCTTGCAGACACCCGGATCACAGGTCATTCTGCCGCAAACAGACGGGTGAGTAAGGTTGAAACGGGCCACCAAGCGCCCCACGTTACACATCCATGACAGGAGATGGCCAAGCGTTGCCTCGGATGAGGGACCAGAGCTGTCTTGCCAACAATAAGGACAGAGCATGAAATATCCTCTTAATTCCTCGTACCCAGTACTGCCTTTGCGTGATATTGTGGTTTTTCCACATATGATTGTGCCGCTATTCGTGGGTCGCGAAAAATCGGTGCGGGCCCTGGAAGAAGTAATGGCGGATGACAAGCAGATCCTGCTGTCCAGCCAGATTGATCCAGGTGCGGATGACCCTGCCAGCGACGGAATTTACCGCGCCGGTGTGTTGGCCAACGTCTTGCAATTGCTGAAGCTGCCCGACGGTACCGTCAAGGTGCTGGTCGAAGGCCAGGCCCGCGTGCGCATCACGGAATTCCTGGAAAACGACAATTTCTTTGAGGCCCGCGCCGAGTATCTTACCGAATTGCCCGGCGACGAGATCACGACCGAGGCCTTGCTGCGCACGGTTGGTGATGAATTTGAACGTTATGCCAAAGTGCGCAAAAACATCCCCGAAGAAGCGCTGACGGCTGTTGGTGAATCCACCGAACCGGCCAAGCTCGCCGATCTGGTGGCTGGGCATCTGGGCATTGAGGTTGAGCAAAAGCAGGACCTGCTTGAGACCCTGTCAATCAGCGAGCGGCTTGAAAAAGTCTATGGCCTGATGCAGGGCGAAATGAGCGTGCTTCAGGTTGAGAAAAAAATCAAAACCCGGGTCAAATCGCAAATGGAAAAAACCCAGCGCGAATATTACCTGAATGAGCAGATCAAGGCGATCCAGAAAGAACTGGGTGACGGCGAAGACGGCACCAACGAGATTGCCGAACTTGAGGCCAAAATCGCGGAGACCAAGTTCAGTAAAGAAGCCCGCGAAAAGGCCGAGGGCGAGCTGAAAAAGCTCAAGAACATGAGCCCGATGAGCGCCGAAGCCACCGTTGTGCGCAACTATCTTGACTGGCTGCTGGCGATCCCGTGGGGCACAAAATCGCGGGTCAAAAAAGATTTGAACCGCGCGCAAGAAGTGCTTGATAACGACCATTACGGGCTTGAAAAGGTCAAGGAACGTATTGTCGAATATCTGGCCGTGCAGCAGCGCAGCAAAAAGATGAAAGGCCCGATCATGTGTTTGGTCGGCCCTCCGGGTGTTGGTAAAACCAGCCTTGGCAAATCTGTCGCCAAGGCCACGGGGCGCGAATTTATTCGCATCTCACTGGGTGGTGTGCGTGATGAGAGCGAAATTCGCGGTCATCGCCGGACATATATCGGCTCAATGCCCGGCAAGATCATTCAGGCGCTTAAAAAAGCTAAAACAGTCAATCCTTTGATATTGCTGGATGAAATAGATAAGATGGGCCAGGATTTCCGCGGAGATCCGGCGTCGGCTATGCTCGAGGTGCTTGATCCGGAACAAAACGGCACGTTTACCGATCACTATCTTGAGGTCGAATATGACCTGTCAAATGTGATGTTCCTGACCACTGCCAACAGCTATAACATGCCCGGCCCTTTGCTTGACCGGATGGAGATCATTCCGCTGGCAGGCTATACCGAGGATGAGAAACGCGAGATTGCCAAGCTGCATTTGCTGGACAAACAGATCAAGAACCACGGCCTGAAAGCCAGCGAATTTGAACTGACGGATGATGCGTTAACGGCCATTATTCGCGTCTATACGCGTGAAGCTGGTGTGCGAAACCTTGAGCGTGAGATCGCCAAAGTGGCGCGCAAATCGCTGACCAAGATCATCCGCAAAGAGGCTGACACGATCAAGGTGACGGCTGACAATCTGGACGAATACCTCGGCGTGCCTAAATACCGCTATGGCTTGGCCGAACAAGAAGATCAGATCGGCGTTGTCACCGGGCTTGCCTTTACCACTGTTGGTGGCGAATTGCTCAGCATCGAGGCGCTGCGTCTACCTGGTAAGGGCCGGATGAAAACCACCGGCAAGCTGGGCGATGTGATGAAGGAATCCATTGAGGCGGCATCGTCTTATGTGCGCTCAATCAGCCCGCAGATTGGGGTGCATCCGTCGCGATTTGATCACATGGATATTCACGTTCACGTGCCCGAAGGTGCCACACCCAAGGACGGGCCATCGGCCGGTCTGGCAATGGTGACGTCGATTGTGTCGGTTCTGACCCGCATTCCGGTGCGCAAAGATCTGGCAATGACAGGCGAGGTTACTTTGCGTGGTAATGCGCTGCCTATTGGCGGTCTCAAGGAAAAGCTGCTTGCGGCGTTAAGGGGCGGTATCAAAACCGTTCTGATCCCCAAGGACAACGAAAAAGATTTGGTGGAAATCCCTGATAACGTTAAAGAGGGGCTGAAAATCATTCCTGTCAGTCATGTGTCCGAGGTTCTGGAACACGCGCTGATCCGCAAGCCTGTGCCAATTGATTGGGACGAGGCCGCCGAAGAAGAAGCCGCCGCCGCACGCGCGTTGCTGAAACCTTCGGAAGGGTCGACGCCGGCAACCGCGCACTGATCTAGCTGCGGCCAAACATACGAACAAAAACGGGCCTTTCACGGGCTCGTTTTTTTTGCACTCAGGCGTTGCGCCCAATCCTTGGGCAAGGGGCGGGCCCAACGTATGTCAGAGCGCTATTGAGTCACCAGTTCTGGTCTTGTTCGGATGCCGTTGGCATTGAAATCTAGATGTATTCACCAGATCGGGTTAGTTTGGTGCCAGGTAAGAAACAATGAGGCAGAAAAATGACCACTAGCACCCCCAAAAGCCCCGTCGCTGCTCCTAAGGTACCGACACTTCGTACAACCAGCTCTACAAAAGAAACCGTCGCTAAAACCACAGAAAAGGCTGCTGTGAAGGCCCCTGTGACTGTGACATCGACAGGACCAGTGCCCAAGGTCGTTACTGTGTCGACCCCGGTCGTCGGCGAAGCGGATATGAGAAAAAAAGAGCTGATTGATCTGGTTGTTGAACGTTCAGGCATTAAGAAAAAGGATGCCAAACCAACGATTGAGGCTGTTCTAGCGATTCTGGGCGAGGCCATTGCAAGCGGGCGCGAACTTAATCTACAACCTTTTGGCAAATTGCGGATTAATCGCTCCGAAGAAAAATCCAACGGTCGTGTGATTGTTTGCAAACTTCGCCAGCCCCTCAAAACCCAGCCTGAAACGCCAGACACGACGGTTGCAGAGTAAGGGACGCCCACCCGGGTTGGCGATAATTGCCGCCGGGTGTAGGTTTCGACCCAATAGGTCTATCAATTCAGGTGGGGTGAAAACGAGGCAGGAAATATCCCTGCGTTGATGGCTCCTAACATAGAATTTTGGCGATGCACGTCTTTCGGAGAACAGACATATGACCGGCAAAAAATACTTATGCTGACAGGTGAATTCAGCGAAGAGTATCAAATCTTTGTGTTTCAGCAAGGGATGGAGGCCGTTGGCCATGTTGTCGACGTTGTCTGCCCTGACAAAAACAAGGTCGGCAATCTGGTGACTTCCCTACATGATTTTGAGGGCCACCAGACCTATACCGAAAAGCCCGGTCATAATTTTGAGATCAACAAAACCTTTAGCGAGATTGTTCTATCCGACTATGATGCGGTCTATTGCGCTGGCGGGCGAGGCCCGGAATATATTCGCACCGAAAAGCGGGTACAGGCCATGGTGCGTCATTTCCACGAGATTGGTAAACCGATCCTTCGATCTGTCATGGGGTGCAAATCCTGATGGCTGTCAACGGTGTGCTAAAGGGCAAAAGCGTCGCCGGTTTGGCCGCATGTGAGCCCGAGATCACGCTGGCGGGCGGTACATATTGCCTTTGTCGCCATTTGAGGCGCATGTTGATGGCAACATGGTGTCCGCGATGGGCTGGACCGCGTTGGCGGCGTTTATGCGCGAATGCCTGAACGTTCTCGGCACGAAAATCAGCCACAGCTAAGGCGCTTGCCTTGCCAAATTAGTGTATTGGCAGGGCGTATATTACATCAAGTACAATAGATAATGGGTTGATTAAACTCAGCTTATAGCAAAAATTTGGAGCGCTTTTTCAATCATGGTGACATATCCGAAAATCTGGCTGCTGCGGCATGGGCAGACCGAATGGAACGCTCAGGAACGCATTCAGGGTCAGCTTGAATCTCCGCTGACCACCTTGGGCATTGAACAGGCGCACCGGCAGGCCGCCCTTATGGGCAATATTCTGGCGCTTGACCCTGATTGCTATTGCTCGCCCTTGGGACGGGCGCAGCAGACGGCGAAAATTGCCCTGGGCGACGGCAGCTATAAGACAGACATGCGTCTGGCTGAGGCCTATGCCGGGAGCTGGCAGGGGCTGACCCGCAGCGAGGTCCGCGCCCAATGGCCCGACCTGTTTCACGCCAATCCGCACCATCTTGATCTATTCTGCGCGGCCCCGGGTAGCGAAGGGTTTCAAGCGTTTCAGGCCCGCATTGCCGATTTTCTCGATGATCTGACCGGGCCAAGCGTAATTGTGGCGCATGGTTTGCTGGGGCAGGTGGTCCGCGGCCTGACATGCGGGTTAGGGCGTGCCGAAATGGGCGCGTTACCAAACCGGCAGGGCTGTATCTATCTGCTTGAAAACGGCACAGAACGCGTCTTGGAATAACGTATTTGTCGCGTTGAAGGTGGTTGATTTGAAGACGGTTTCAAGAAGTTCAAAATAATCCAAAAGAGGGCTTGCACGGGCCGACTCCAACGGCTAAACCGCACGCCAGAGCGGGTGATTAGCTCAGTTGGTAGAGCGCTTCGTTTACACCGAAGATGTCGGGAGTTCGAGTCTCTCATCACCCACCATTACATCCCTTTGAAATCAAAGAAAACCCTTGCTATTATGGGCTTATGTCCGTTCCGTGGTTACAGCTTTGGTTACAAATGGGGCCGTCATGACAGGCAAGATTAAGAACATGGTCAATCGTTCCGGGCGGTATCATGCGCGACTGGTTGTTCCGAAAGACTTAAGGGGAATCGTCGGTAAGACCGAATTACGCACACCATCGGGTGGCGACTACCGGCAGGCGCTCAAGCTCTTACCCGGCGCGGTAGCGCAACTACAGCACCAGATTGCCCTAGCAGAGCGTCAGGCCGAGCAGGGGCAACCGCTGGCCGCACCGGCCCGTTACCCCTTGGCCCTTGACCAGATTGCGCACAGCCACTACATGCAATGACTGGCCTTTGACGATGAACTGCGGAATGATCCGCGCTATTCTTCAATGGGGTATGTTGATGAGCTGCTGGTTGAGCGCTTGCGCATAGCTGTCGCTGGTAGTGCAGAAAACGACGAACTTAATACGCTTGTCGGTGCGCAGATCAAACGCTTCCAAGCATCCGGTAATACCGACGCCGAACCCGGCAGTGATGAATGGCGCTTTGTCGCCCGAGCTTTATCCAATGCAGAGCTTAAGGCGCTGGCACGAGTCGCAGAGCGCGATGAAGGTGACTTCACTTGCCAGCCAAAAGCACCGATCATCGTCAACGCGCAGCCCCCAGAGGAGTCGCAACAGCATGTTAGCCTGACGGGCCTATGGGCTGATTATGTGAAAAGCCGTGTTCAGGCTGGGCTCATGCGTAGTGGTGGCAAGCGTCAACGTCCGGTCATTGAAAATCTGCGCAAATTCTTGAGGCACGACAACGCTATACGCGTCACCAAGAAAGACCTGCTGGCATGGCGTGACCTTCTTATAAAAACACTGGCTGCAAAGACAGTGAGCGACGTCTATCTATCCGCAGTTCGGACACTTTTCGCATGGGCCGTAGAGAACGATATCTTACCTGAGAATGTCGCGGCCACTGTCAAACAACCAAAACCCCGTAAAGTCCAAACCCGTGAAAAGGGCTACACCGACGCAGAGGCGATTAAGGTTCTCATGGCGTCACGGTCCTATACGCCGAATGAAGACCCGAACGGGTATATCCGAGAAAAGCCGCACATGATCGCCACTAAGCGATGGGTGCCGATTACCTGCGCGTACACTGGTGCGCGCCCCTCTGAGATTACGCAGCTTAGAGGGGCAGACTTACGTCAGGAGGAAGGTCTGAACCAGACCGGGTTTACGGGAGAGCGTAAAGCTTGGAAGGTAAGTCATGACAAAAGGAAATTCAGGGAACCGTTTTTCGACAGAAGTGCGGGCGCGCGCAGTACGTTTGGTGCTTGAGAACG